>CAKZZJ010000073.1 GCA_937885165.1 uncultured Caryophanales bacterium | reverse complement strand
TTTACATATGTTTCATATGTATGTTTGCTAAGAGTTTTTTCTTCATAGAATGGAGTTGTAATAGAACTATCAAGAGTCTCTTCTACACCATTAATTGTTATAGTATTGATATTGTAATATAAATCTTCTCCGAATATCCAACCAAATAGACCTTCTTTATTAGTTGATCCTCTTTGGCTACCAATAAATGGTAGAGTTAGATTTTCAATACTTGTACAGTTAGCAAATGCACCTTCATCAATCCTTACAACAGATGTAGGTATAACAACTGACCTTAAATGAGTACAGTTTTGGAATGCATAAGCACCAATTTCAGTAATACCATCAGGTAAAATTACTTCTTCAAGTCCAGTACAATCGATGAACATCTTATCACCAAGTGTATTATTTAAGAATACTACATTTGATAATTTAGTTGCGCCATCAAATACATTAACACCAAATGTTTCTACACTCTTAGTAATAATCATCATTTCTAAGGCTGTATTTCTAAATGCATAAGCACCAATAGATTTTAAATTATTAGTGAATAATAAGCCTGGTTTAGCTAAATTATTATAATCATTTGAGGAATTATCTAATATTGAATTTGTATATGCTATATTAGTTACTAATGCTTTAGTGTTACCAAGTTTTATATCACCATCAAATGCAGATACACCAATTGTTGTTACTGTTGAAGATAAAATATTTAATGGTAATGTTGTGATAGTTCCGCTTGATACAAATGTATCAGGAATAACTTCTGTTACTTTATAAGTATCACTTGATGTAGATCTATTCCAAACTATTTTTGAAACATTATCTTCATAATCTTTAAAATATAAATTCTCAAGAACTTTATTTCCAGCCAAGAATTCTTCAGGAATATATTTAATACCATAGCCGAAATAAACTGTCCTCAATAATACATTATCTTTAAATACACCAACACCAAATGACGAATTAGAATCAGAAATAGACAATTCGCTTAAAGTATCAGTTAATGTTAATGTAGTAATTTTGGTATTTGCGAATGCATAATCATCAATCTTACTAATATTAGAATTGAATGTAATAGTAGCGATATTAGTATCTTTAAATGCTTTAGAAGCGATTTCTGTTATGCTTGATGAGAATGTATTTTCTGCTCCACCAGATGTAAATCTAAATGTTTTTAATTCTGAACCTTCAAACATAGATTCAGGAATATAAACATATGAACCTTCAAATACGATATTTTCAATTTGTGAATCAGCAAATACGCCAACACCTAATGATGTCTTGTCTTCTAAGGTATTAAATATAGATGCAGGCAAACTTATTTCATATAAATCACTATTCTTAAATGCATAATTACCGATAGTTTTAACATTTTCTGATAATTTAAGACCTAATAATCTTGTTGATCTATAATATGTATTATTTGAATCATATGTATCATTATTTTTATCAACTAAAACATATTCATTATTATTTATATAATATATATTGTTATAATAATCATCAAATGAATTAATATTTAATTCTAAATAATCATCTTCCATTCTTGTATTCATGAATGCTTCATCTTGAATACTTACTATAGTTGGTGACATAGTATTTACAGGAAGCGCGTTTCCGGTTTGATCATAGAAATAAAGTTCGCTTAAAGATGTACAGCCTTTAAATATACCTTTTGCAATAGTTGTCACATTATTTGTTTTAGCATCAGTAGGAGTTGTACCATTGAATGTTACTCTTTGTAAATTAGTATCATCTAAGAATATATAATCACCATATGTAGATACAGAATATGGTATCTCAATTTCATCTAATGTTTCACATAATGCAAATGCATAATTACCAATCTTTACTAAAGTCTGGTTAGTACTATAATCATCTTTTGCATATAAAGTTATACCTGTAAATCTCTTACAACTATAGAATGCATAATCCCCAATTTCTGTAATTTCTTTTGGTAATGCATTAGCTGAATCGATACTTTCAATATCAACTACAACATATGTATCATCATTTGTAAAGAATATATTATCTCCGCTGAAGACATTATTACCATTTTTGCCATTTGCAGAAACCATGTATCTTCCTTGTGCTGATAAAACAAATGGTGTGTTATTGCCATAATATGTTTTTACTCCATTAACAAATCTATATGCACCATATTTTGTTCCACTATTAATATTTGCATAATAATAATCATCTTCGTTACCGATTTGATTATCTACTGTATGAACATCAACATCATCATTTGTATTTAATAAACCATCTTTACCTCTTGATTTATAAATATAATTAGATGTATCTTCGCTTATAACATTAGTTGATATATATTTTTCACCATTAACACTGCTTGTCACAACAACTAAACTTGTATAATTAGTGCTATCTGGTGCGATATGAGTAATAACATTTTCTGTATATGTTACTTTACCTACATAAATATTATCATTGGCATAACCATAAGAATATGAAACATTTAATTGATAATATGTTGCTTCTCTAAATTCTGTGTTTTCTACTTTTGCATAATTTTCACCATCTTTTGTATAAATACCACTATTTACATATGAAGCAAATGTTTCAGATGTAACTTCTACAACACTATACGAATTATTAACGATTCTATTTGCTAAATCATATAATTTATAAGTGTTATCATATGCATGAGTAGTATTATTTAATGTGAAATTATTTGTATATGAAGATACGACTCTATCACTACCATATAATGCATCATATGCAAGATAATCATCGCCTAATACTGCAAATAAATCATCATTTGTATTAAGCAATAAATCATAACCTGCAAAATAAGCTTTATTTCCAACATTATTGTTTAAGAATCCGGTAACATTATAATAATCATCTTTAGTACCAAATGCATTATCATTACCGACAAAAATCTCTATATCATTAACACCAAGATAATTATTTAATGATGCATAATAATGAGTAATTCCGTCTTCTAGTACTGTATAATATTTCTTACCATTTGTTAAGCTAACCAAAACATTATCTATATCATCTTGTGTACCAATTAAACCATCGCGTCCTGCAGATATTAAATTGCTAGTTTTAATTGCTTTATTTACATTTATATAAACAATGCTTCTTTGTGATTCGTAATAATTATTAAGTGGTATTGTATGTGTAGTTACTTCTGATCTAGATGAGAATGAATTAGTATAATCTATTTGATAATAAGTATTATCTAAATTAGTAGTAAGTGTATTACTAATTACATCATAATCATATAATTCTTGGTAAGGAAGTTCATTTTCTCCAAGATAAGCTATGAAATCATCTCCTGATATAGGAGTAGAATCAAATCCGGCAAAATATGCATGTTTATTATCTGATAAACCTGTAACAAGATTATTATTGATATTATATTGATACCAGTCATCTTGTGTACCAAGTTTATTATCGTTACCTTTATGCATATAAACTGTATCAGGCATATCAAAAGCAGTTGGTGCATAAATATATACTTTTTCATCTGTAGTATTAAGATAATAATAATTTTTATTATCTATTACAACAGTAGTTAAAGTTTCATCATCTTCTGTACCAATTATATGATCACTACCTGCATAAACTGGGTTTGTTGTAGTTAAAGTAAATGATTTGTTATTAGTATCATTAGTATATTTAAAGAAATAATTATGTTCATTAAACTGATATGGTAATTTATCATTTCCTACTGCAGCTTCAAAATTAGTTCCTTCTATAGATAAAGATACAAGATTATTACTTCCAGCAAAAATTGCTTTTTCATAGCCGATTGTGCCATAAATTGTACCTTCTACTGTATAAGAACCTATAATGATATAATCATCATATGTATAATATTGGTTATCTAAACCTTTATTGATAGTTTTTCTTGTTGAAGAATCATTTAAATCAGACTGATAGAATAATACATCATCTGCTGTACCAAGTAATTCATCTGTACCATATTCAAAATAATAATATGCGCTATCATTATATTTTAAATTAATGTAATAATTATTATTTGATAATATTATGCCTACAACATTTGCATCTGAAGTTCCGTTTAAATATCCTACATATGTATCATCATTGTCGCCAATTTTTTCATTAACGCCTGCACTTCTTAATATTCCATCAGTGCCTTTTTCATCTGATATAACGATGTTTAAATAAACATTATTACCTTTAGATACATAATATTCGTTATTCGTTGTTTTTATAACATTTTTATAATCATTTTCATAAACGATATTTTCGCCAACTTTGATATTTAATACATCATCAGAATCGCCTAAATAACCATTTGTACCATATGAATAATATGTACCATCTTTATTATATTTATATCTGATACCATCAACATCAACTATTTCATAATCATTACTACCGTCAGGTTCATTTTGAAGTACGTAACTTATTTCATAATTAATGCGTACATAATATTCAGTTTCTGCATTGTATGTTCCTGCGACAACGTAATTGCCATTATCTAATACATTATCTAATATATATAAGACCGCATAATCATTATAAGTGTTTTCATCTATTATACCTAAAGGTTCATAAGATACATCATTCTTTACATTATATCTTGTATAGGTTGCATCACTATTTTCAACAAAATAATAACCTGAAACAGTAGAAATAGTAAATACTTCAATTTCTTTGCCATTGATTATTGCGAATGTTGAATCATCATCTGTATTAAGTAAATGGTCATAACCATATCCGCGATAAATTGTAGAATTATCAGATGAATCTTCTACTTTAAGATAATATTTACCTTGGGTCTTAGTTGTATCAATAGTTGTTGTAACTCCATCAATAGTTCTTCCTGATATAACATCATAATTAGATGAACCATTTAATTTGCCTAAGGCAACAAGATTAGAATTATAACTATAACCACTAGTATTATCTCCACTTATATCATATCTTGTTATAATATTTACGATATTATTATATTCATATTCAATCTTACAATATTTTGTTCCGCTTACATTTTCATATGTTGTAGTCGTCGCATCAAAATCATAAATGTCATCATGTGATACAGCAATATAAGTAGAGCCCGTATCTTCTCTATAATAAGTAGTTGAACTATCATATGGACTTGGAGCAAGTACATAAGTATCTGGAGCAAGTACATAATATGTATTAGAAGTGAAATCTCCTGAACTTACGTTTGTTTCAGTATAGGTGTATGATCCTTCTTCACCACTTCTTATATAATATTTGGTTTCTGAATAATATGTGGTTGCTGAAACATAATGTTGTTCTTCTTTAACATACAATGTTCTATATTCATATTTTGTAATTTGAATATAAACATTAGATTCAGAATTAAATGTGTAGTAAGTCTTGCTTGAATCAAATGTAGTACTTAAAACATATCCTGAATTAGGATAAATATCTTTAATAACATTTGTATTTTGAATTACATAATTAACAACATAAGGAGTTTTATAATCATTACCATCAAATAGATAAATTAAATCATCTGAGGTATTAAATAAATTATCGCTACCTTTTATTTGATATGTTCCATCGTTTCTATCGATATATAAAACTGATGAAGATGTTTCATTTCCACTTAATTTTACATTAGCAGTAATTGCATCAGCAGTAAGAGTACCAGCTGATGAACCAACTATTCTAACCGTAGAATGGTTGATAGGATTATAATAATTTCCGGTCTTAATATAAAGATTATTTTTATTTGTATTAAAGCTTTCTTCACTATCTATTGTTTCTTGAGTATATGAAGTTGAAGTTTCATTATATGTATAATAAGTAGCACTTGAATCATATGTGGTTGCTGAAACATATGAAAATGGTGATACTAATTCATATTCTAGATATTCATAAGTGTTATCTTTTTTATCAACATATAAATTGTTACCGACTAATACTAATGAATAATCATTATTATTACCAATTAAACCTTGTGAACTAACACCAACTAAATTTGTTTGGTTTAGATAATTTGTAGCAGTAAGTTTATTATCATTATCAGGAGCGATGAATGCACCATTTCCTAGAGGAATATAATGTTTATCATCATTTCCTGTTACTGCAAGTACATTATAATCATTATTTTCTCCAACGAAATAAATTTCCACACTTAAAGAACTAGCATTTAATCTAGTTTCTGTATTATCGCTATTTCTGTGTATATATAATCCTGAATTTGAATCTTTTGTTAATTCTATGTGATTTGCATTATCATAAATCTTATCTGAAGATGTAGATAAGGTATTTGATGTTGATGAAATATAATAATAATCTGAATTATCAATTCTTATTCCGTAAGTATTATTTTCTCCAATAGCTAAAGATGTAACTTGATAATCTATGCTATTATCTCTTGCAACTAAATCATAAGAATATGTAGTGACATTATTAACTTCTGTAATTGTCCATCTGTTATATAAATTATTTATCGTATTATTTGTTACTGATTCATAATAATATCCATCAATTTCATTAACATAATGAATTGCATTGTCATAGATGATAACAATATTACCACCACTTAAATATAATTCACCCTCAACAGCATATGCATATAATAGTTCTGAAGTATTGTCATATTCAACATATGTGCCTTTTTCTAGTATTGATGCATAATATTCGCCATTTGAATAAATTATATTGTCGTAATATGTCTCATCAACTTTATATACAAGCCCTGTAACTCCAGCAACATTATTTTCGACAACTACTACATAATAAATATTTCCTTTTATGTTGTAATAATAAGTACCATTTGCATCTTCTACTTCATAATTATCTACAAAATTATTGATATCTTGTGCTTCCAAAGCAAGTTCGCTAACTTTTGTTGTTGGATCATAATAATCCGGGTGAGGGTTACCATCATCATCAATAGTTAATTCTTCTCCTTTTGGATAAGGAATTCTTACTTCACGCGAATAATGAGTAATGAATATAACAGTTGTTAGATTAATACAGTCATAGAATAGACCAGTATTTAATTGTGTAGTATTTTCTGTAATTCTTACTGTTTCTAGTTTTGTATTTTCAGCAAACATATATGTACCATTTGTAGTTGAATTTAATGTTGCGGTAGTCATATCTTTATTATATGCGAAAGTATATGTACCAATATTTTTTACATTTTCTGGTATAGTTATAGATTCTAAACCAGAATATATGAATGCTCTATCGCCAATTGTTGTTAAATTTGCTGATAATGTTAAAGTCTTTAAAGCTGAAGTGTTAAAGAACGCTTCATCACCAATTTCAACAAATGATGAAGTCATAATATTTGCGTTATTAGTAACAGTTATGTTATATGATGCAACATATCCTGCTTCATGAATGTCAGTAGGTGTAACTACTACTGGTGCGATAGCACTAGTTACATTAGTTGATGATACAATAACATCATCTGCTGTACCAAGCATTCTATCTTCACCAAACTGAACATAAATTTCGCGTCTTGATTCATAAGTTGCGCCTTTATACATACTTTCTTTTAATACTAAGTAATGATATCCATCATCGCCGACAATAACTCTATCAAAGACTACATTTGAAGCAGAAACATTATTAACATTTTCGTTGATGATTTTTTTAACTTCTTTGCTGTATCTACTTAAATCATCCTCAGTCCCAGGTGTCTTATCTAATCCTGCAGAGAAATATTCTCCAACATTTACAGAATAATCAACTTCTTCAGAATCTGTAACTGTGATAGTTTCTTTTAAGTAGTAATTTTCTGAAACATTGCTAAATACAATTACATTAGAAATTAAATTATGTGCGCTATCATAATATTCTTTAGTTGAATCATATTGTGTTCCTGAAGTGATTTGAGTATATTCATCATGTGCTTCATTTACATAAAGTGATCCTTTAAGATTATCAAATGAATCAACATTTACTACAGTGTATATAGAATTATTTTCTGTGTAGTAATAAGTATTTGAAACATATGTAGCATCTGATGAAACTTTAGTTTTAACATAATATGATGAGCAATTACCTCCATTTATAGTTTCATTTGTTACTTCATATTTATTATCGTTTAATTTATAATATGTCACATTATTATCATATGATTCTGCTTGAGCAAATGTATATAGTAGATCATCATCTCTTAATTTTTCATAGATATTGGTTGCTTCTGTATATGAAGTTCCATCATATGTATAATATGTCTTATTTGAATCATATGTATCTGATGATACGCTAGTATAAGGAACAGTAGTTTTAACATATAATCCAATTCCAACTAAGGTATCATAATCATTAATAGTTGCTGCTGTGTATGTATAACTAGATACTGTTCTAACATATAATCCACCTGAAATTTTATTTTCAAAATTTGAAGCATCTACATCTTTCACCACATTATGATTTGAATCAACATAAGTGTTACTTGAATTAAATGGATTACCAGTTTCAACCTGACTATATGCATAAACTGGGTTTTGTAAATAATAAGTCTTTGTTGAATCATATTGAGTATTTTCTCCAAGTTTGTTATATACATCTTCTTGATGTGTTCTTGCAGTTTCATAATCAGTTATAGTTATAAGTTTATAAACATTGTCATAATATGTCTTATAATAATTATCATTTACTTTTACAACATCAGTTATATCATTTGCACTAAAGCTATATGTATTTGTATTTTTATCATAATTAACAAGGATTCTATATACATCATCTTCTGTATTTAATATCCCATCAACACCAGCTGCCTTATATATGTATCCCACTTCAGTTGGAAGATAATAATTACTATCATATGTTGTAAGATCAACTAAATTCTTATCAACAAATTTATTATCAACGTCATATGTATATGTATTAGATCCACTAGTTATTGTTAAAGATGAATATGAACCATTTTTGAAGTCTTTATAATAGTTTCCATCTATGATTACAATTTCAAAAGTATCATTAACATCAACTAATACATCATCATCTGTTCCAAGCAAAATATCGGCACCCATAGCTTGATATGTACCGTTTTGATTATCAATATAGAATTTGTTGTTTACATAAATTATGTTAGAAGTTATATCATCGTTAGTTCCATAAATCTTATCTGGGCCTGCTGAAATATATTCATTAGTAGCTACATATTCAGTTAGATTTGGTCCTAAAGCACCAGCTGTCTTGACATATTTTCTATAAACATTATTTGAAACATATCTAATTTCAGTTTCAACTGTTGAAGATTCAAATATTATATCAACTAATGATGTAGCATTCTTAAATGTATAATTAGGTATTGATATAATGCCTTCTGCAAAAGTAACTTTAGTTAAGTTTGCTGCATCCATAAATACACCAACACCCATATTGTTGATGATGTCTTCATTATCTTTTGTTGTAATTCCATAAGGAATTCTGATTTCAGTAATGCTGCTCTTCCAGAATGCATATTGGCCTATAGATGTTACATCATTTGCTAAAGTCACATTATTTGAAATAAGTGTGTTATTAGCAAAGGCAAATTCATTTACAACGCCATGTAGAATAATTGTTGCTAAATTAGATGGTAAATATCTTGTTTCTGAAGCACTTAAAGAATAATATGCAGTTTGTGCTGTCATATTAGAATTTGATGTTGTGCCAAACATAGATGCAAATGTAGCATTTTTACCAGTTGTACTTGAACCTATCTTATAAGTCTCAAAATAATTAATGTTAGAACAGCCAGCATATGCACTATCGCCAACTGATATTACATTAGAAGGAATGATAACTTTTCTTAATGCAGTACATCCACTAAATGCATAAGTACCAATAGTTGTATTCGCACCATTAAATGTTACATCATTTAATCCTGTACAGCCATTAAACATATAAGAAGAAACTTTATTGTTATTTATTACCACTTTATTAAGATTTGTTGAACCGCTGAATGCATAATTTCCTACTGTAGACACAGTAGAAGGTATTGTAAATGAAGTTAATTTTGTATTTCTTGAGAATGCATATTCACGAATTCCTGTGTAATTAGTATTAAGTGATAAACTTGTTAATTGATTTATTCCAGATAACGCACCAACGCCAAATACGCTTTGGTTAGTAACTTTTAAGCTTACTAATGATTTTGGAATGTAATAAGTTACTGTACTGTTTGATGTGTTATATGTTTGTGATACAGAATTATATGTGTTTGTCGTATCAAATGACTGAACATTAGAACCAGAATATCCGCCAGTACCATAATATGCAGCAAAACGAGTATAATGTGAGAAGAAATATCCAAGTAAACCAGTTGTTGGGTTAGATCCGGTTCCAAGATATTTAATGTCTGAATTATACCATGTTGTATTAGAGAAATCTTTTGTTCTTCCGATAAATGGAACAGTTAAATTCTTTAAAGATGTCATACCATACATAACACCTTCAGAAATGTATGTTGTATAAGATGAGATAGTTAAGTCTGTTACCGTATATAAACCATGGAATGCAGTATAATTAATATGTTCATCCTTAGTTACAGTTATCTTCTTCAATGATTTAGGAACATCAACATGCATTGTATCTACATAATCAGGCTCTAAACCTCCACCTTCATTATAGTATGTTACTGTATAACTTCTACCTGTTGTATATGAAAGAGTTGTAAAAGCACCAGAATAGCTACCTGAAGAACTTACACTATTAGCACCGAATATCCAGCCTAGATGAGTCTGAACTGAACGGTGAGTTGAAGCATATGTATTTGTATATACATCATCATTTATAGTTGATTTATATCCGACAAATGGTATTGTTAGGTTAACAACATCATCATTATAAAATGCATTTCTATTTATAGTTGTTACAGTATCAGGAACTACTAATGTAGTAAGATTATAGATGTTTGCATAAGACATATAACCGATAGTTGTTACATTCTTTGGCCATGTCAAAGTAGTATATGATGTACATCCATAATATGCATAATTAGAAATAGTTGTGATATTGCCGCTATATTCAACTTCATTTAATTTGGTTGAATTATAGAACATATATTCATTCATAACATTATTTTTCAAAGATGCTTTAACTAAATTTGGCATTTCCGCAAAAACATATGTTCCTAATGTTGTAACACCTGAAGGTACTGATAAATAAATCAAGCCTGAATTTCTAAATGCATTGTTGTTGATAGTTTTAAGTCCTGAAGGCAGTGAAATATCAAATAAACCTGTACAATTTTGGAATGCGCTCTCAGAAATAGTTGTTGTATCTTCCTTAAGATATACACTACTTAATTTATTGTCATTATAGAACATAAATGTTCCTAATACATTTTTTCTAAATTCAACGAATTCAAGTGAATTACAGTTTGCAAAAGCATAAGAACCAACTGTTGTCAATTTTTCATTAATTAGTAAATTAACTAATGCATCACAGTTGTTAAATGCGTAATTACCTAATGTAGTAAGATTATCTGGTAAAGCAGAAATATTATTATTTGCATAAAGATATAATCTTGTACAATTATTGAATGCATAGTCACCAATCGTTACTAAAGAAGAAGGCAAATCAATATAGCCGATTGAACTACAATTATTGAATGCATATTCGCTGATTGTTATAAGTCCTGTCGAATTTAAAGAAACTGAATTTAATGCGGTACAGCCGTTAAATGCATATCCGCTTACATTTGTAACATTGGTTAATTCTACCTTAGTAAGAGATTTACAGTTTTCAAACATATGAGTTCCTAAAACTGTACCCCCAATTGTTGCCTCTTTAAGCTTGTCAATTTCTGCAAATGTATATGTTCCGATTGTCTCTACAGTGCTAGGTACAGTTATTTGAACTAGGCTATTAGCATTATAGAAAGCATAATCTTCAATTGTTGTAACATTAGACATTATGATGTTTAAATCTCCTGTAACATTTAAATTGTAGAATGCACCACGCTTAACTACAGTATCATCGTTGATTCTTACTTCTAATAATGTCTGTGGAATATATGCTCCATAATAAGCTGAAGCACTATCACTATAATAGAACTTAACTAAATTTGATGATGCATAACTAGCAGTACCAAAGATATAGCCAAATGTTGTTGATGCTGATGCACTTGTACCTGAAGCGTTTCTTGAAGATCCAATAAAAGGCATAATAATAGTTGTCAGTTTAGAACAGCCATTCAAAATACCTTCTTCTATCTTTGTCACTGAATTATTGATTGTTATTGTTTCTAATGATGAACAGTTTTTAAAAGCACTGGCCTTTATCATTTGTAAAGAAGCATAGTCTATATCAAGGTTTGATAAATTAGTACAACCTTCAAACATGCTTGCTTCAATTGATATAACATTAGAGAATTTGTTTGAACCATTTCCTGCTGCAATAGATACGCTTGTAAGACCTGTACAGCCTTTAAATTCACCTGTAGATGTATTTTTGTTCTTAATTTCAACAGTATTTACGCCACTACAATTCATAAATGCATATTCGCCAACTGTATCTACTGTGCTCTTTATTTCTACCCTATTTAGGCTTGTTGCGTTAGCAAACATATAGGCACTGATTATTGTTGAATTGTTTTCAAATGAATATATTGATGTACAGCCATCAAATGTATGATCACCAATCATTGTCACTGATGAAGGAATAATAATATCCGTTTTTGAATCTGATTCAGAAATTAATTTCTCACAGCCATAGAACATATAGGCGCCAAGTATTGTTGCATTTGATAAATCAGCTCTAAGTAAACTTGTACAGCCATAGAATGCCCTATTACCGAAAATTGCTTTTTCATCTTCTGTTGCATTATCTTTACATGAAGGGATAGTAATCTTTAACAATTTTGTACAGCCTTCGAACATTGATTTACCAATCATGTGGTTGTTAAGAGTTACAGATTCAAGTGATTTCGAATACATAAATGCTTCATCACCTACAGTTACAACAGATTGAGGTATAGTAATAGATGTCAAGTAACTATTTGCAAAAGCTCTAGCAGGAATTTCCGTCATATCAGATGATAATGTAATAGATGTAAGTTTAGTATCATATTCAAACATACTTACACCTAGATGTGCTGTCCCAAGGGTAACATTTGTAAGTTCAACACATTTTGCTAGTGCAAATTTGCCAATAGTAGTTATTGACTGTGGTAAAGTTATATCTGTAAGAGCTGTATCTTCATAGAACATATAGTCTCCCATAATAGCATTTTCTAAAGTGATGTCTACAAGAGCACTACATTCAGCAAATGCATATTCGCCTACAGCTCCAACATTTGACCCAACAGTAAGCTTAGCAAGTTTGATATTGTGGAAGAAATTATGTGAACTGATATTTGGTATATTAATTACAACATTAGTTAGATTTGGCATATATGCAAATGCATATTCTCCCATACTAGTTAATGCTGTGTTAGTAAGTTTTAATTGATTAAATCCTGCACCATAAAACGCATATTTCCCGATAGATACCAAAGCATTAGATTCTAAATCACTAGCATCATCCAAATTTGTTTTAATTATTTGTAAATCAGTTAATTTAGCACAATTTTCAAATGCATAATCAGGAACTCTAGTTATATTTGAACCATTATCATAAAAATTAACACTTATCAAATTTATGCATCCTGAGAAGATGCCATCATTTAATAAATTATCATATGAACTATTTTTATTTTGTTGATATGTTACAGTTTTTAAGCTTGTACAGCCTTTGAATAAATTTATTCCTATTGAAGTAATATTTTCTGTAATTGTAACATCAGATAATTCAGCACAATTCATAAATACTTCATCAGCAAGTACTAATGAAGCAGGTTTTGATAAATCTACTGATGTAAGCTTACTGCTTGCAAAAGCATCCTTGCCTATAGATGTACAGGTAGAAGGAATAGTAAAGCTTGTAAATTGTGTGTAATAGAATGCATATTCACCGATAGACTCTAAATTGCCAAAAAGACTGGTTGAAAAACCAATCAGCTTAGTACAGTTATAGAAGGCATAAGGACCAATTTTTGTCAAAAGATTAGGGTTGTTGTTGACAGTGATATTTGTAAGTGAAATACAGTTATAAAATAAACCAGTATTCCCTACAATATCAGCATTAATATCAGCACCCACTATGTTAGTACAATCCTTAAATGCATAATTACCAACGCTTGTAAGGCTTGATGGCAATACTATTGTTTCAATCTTAGTACAGCCTTCAAATGCTCTTGCACCGATAGTTTTTAAAACTTCGTTATCATCAAGAGTAAACGCAGCAAGTCCAGTACAACCATAGAATGCACCCTCACCAATAGATGTAACTTTTGGTGCTACAATAGCTTTGTTTTCTACATATCTCTTTGGCCATGCATTATAGAAAGCATTTTTGCCTATTGTTTTAAGTTTGCTTTGATTTGAAGCAAATTTTTCAATAGTTCTTGTACCGCCAGAAGCATTTCCAAACGAATCTGCACCGATATATTCAAGATTAGTACAGCTACTCAAATCAAATCTAGTTGTAGAGAAATTGCTTCTTGCAAAGGCACTATCGCCTATATATTTGATTGTGCTTGGAAGTTTAATGTACGTAACCGTTACTTGATTATCATGGGTTGTTGTATATCGACTGTAATTAGAATAGTGATTATTACACCAGTGTCTGATACTGATGTTTGAACTAAAGCCAACGATTGTATATCCGTCAATAGTTGAAGGAATATCATAGCCTATAGTAATCCAGTGATCTGATGTACTAAATACCGTACCGTTTCCAATCCAGTTAATAAGATAACCACCATAAGTATCATTTTTCGTCAGGCTGACATTTACGCTAGCACTATATAAGCCACTAACGGAAGGTGCGTTCTCTTCGGTCTCAACAATGTCTTCCATTAAGACACTGACGATTATTTCATCTTCATCTGAATCATCTAAAACAACTGATTCATTATTTTCTAAAGTATCAACATTTGAAGTATCACCATCTAAAACTTCAGATGATACTTTAGATTTTGCATTTAAAATAAGCATTGATATTGCAAATACAAATGCAAAAACGAATATGAATCCTATTCCCTTTCTTAAAATTGACTTCATAATACCAGCCCCTTTCAGACCAATAAGTTTTACTACAATTTATGTGTTGCTCTGCATATTTTCAAGCACTTGAATCATGCTTTATATATGCGGAACTTATTTTATATAATAAAATACACTATTTTTCGTGGTTATTTTACATTTTTTTCAAAAAAATGTCAATAATATTTGACAAAAATAATTTTTCCGTCAATCTTATAAAACATAAAACAAACATTTTTTATGCATAATTTTACTATTTTCCGTTTCCATTATAAGACACAACTTTATTATTAATTTGAAAATATTATGTTATTTTGTGGGAAACGAGGGGTGATTTTAATCAACTTATTTCACTGATTTTATGCCAATTTTTTTGGAAATATCAACTCATTTTTATTCACGTATTTTTGATGATATTCAAATGTGTCTATAGGTATTTTTTTTCAAAATTCAAGGCTTATATCTACACTAATTTTTATTAATATTTCTTGACAATTTAATTTTATATTCTTATACTTATATTATGAATTTTATTTTTAATTTAAAAATATTAATATTTTTAATATAGATTTTCAATATTGAGGTATACTAAAATGACCAAGATTAAACTGAGATTAATCATTCCAATTATTATTATGTTTTTGATTACTGTAGCCACATCTTTGTATACAGTTATAAATAACATGACAAAAACAAATGAAACTGAAATTGAATATTCAACCACCTGGAGCAGCGATGATGAATATCACTGGCATAGAGCATTAGATTCAAACATAGATTCTGTAAAAGATAAAGCTCCACATAATTATGGGGACTGGTACATTGATTCTTCAGCAACCGAAAGTAGCGATGGAAGTTATGCAAGAGAATGTAGCATTTGTCATCATCATCAGTATCAAAATATTCCTTTTTCTTCTCCTTTTGTTTTAAAACTAAATGATGATAATTCATACTCTATAATATCAGTAAAAAACATATCAAGCACTGAACTTACTATACCATCTTCAATTAATAACATTCCTGTAAAAAGTATCGAAACTGAAGCGTTTAAAGACTGTACTAATCTTACTACTATCACAATAGGCGCGAATATTAATAATATAGGCGCTGATGCATTTAAAGATACAGTAAACATAACAAGGGTTAATTATCTTGGAAAAATAGAAAACTGGCCTTCTATTAAATTTGAAAATGAATTTTCAAACCCTGTTGGCTATTCGAAAAATTTATTTATAGATGATAAATTAGTAATAGATATCGTAATCCCTAAATCTCTAAAATCGATTGGTGAATATGTATTTTATGGCTTTGAATGCATAAAATCAGTTCATTACCTTTCTACGATAGAAGATTACTGCAATATCGAATTTGCTCATGAATATTCTAACCCTACATGGCATAATGCTGATTTATATATAAATGATGCAAAACAAAATAAATTAACTATTCCATCTACTATAACCAAAATTAATAAATATGCATTCTATGGTGCAGAGATTTCATCTTTGATTTTGCCTTCAGAATTAGAAGAAATATCTGATTATGCATTCTATAATGATAAAAAACTTTCAAGCATCACATTTGGTGAAAATTTAGAATCTTGTTCACTCACGAAAATCGGAAAATATGCATTTTCATATTGTATCACTCTCTCAGAAATTACATTACCTGAAGGCTTAAAAGAAATATCTGATTATGCATTTTATAATGATACGTCATTATTTAATCTTAATTTAAATAGTGATTTGGAAACTATAGGAAAATCATCTTTTGCAAACTGTACTAAACTAGAATCATTTTCTGCACCAACAGGTCTTAAAACGATTGATGATGAAGCATTTATGGAATGTTCAAATTTATCTAATATTACATTTAATGAAGCTCTTTTAGAAATTGGAAATTATGCTTTTTACAATGATAAAAATATATTAAATGTTTATTTTCCTCAAAACATAACAAAAATAGGAGAATATGCATTTTATAATTGTAATAGGATTGAGTCATTAATATTAAACAATTTAGATATTGAAGAAATATCTGCACATTCTTTTGAAAAATGTTCTTCTTTAACTGAAGTAACGTTAGGAGAAAAACTTGTTAAGATATCTGATTATGCATTTGCTGAATGTTCTTCATTAACAGAAATCACTATTTTAGATAATGTTACTACTATCGGAGAATATGCATTCTATAAATGCAGCAATTTATTGACACTTACTTTAGGCAAAAATGTAGATGAAATAAAAGATTATGCATTCTATGAAGATGTTAAATTAATAGAAATATTCAATAATTCTAGTCTAACACTAGTAAGCGGATCTACAGATCATGGTTATGTTGCATATTACGCAAAAGTAATCCATAATATTATTGAAGAATCAGTAATTGTAAAAGACAATGAGAATTATTTCATAGTATATGAAAACCAGGGTTATTTCTTAAATTATGAAGGTAATGACGAAACATTTAAAGTACCTGAAACATTCTTATATAATGGAGAAATATATACTGTAGTAGGTATTTATGACAATGCATTTTTAAATAATGACAAGATTAAAGAAGTTACACTTCCTTCACACTGTATAACTATAGGTGATAATGCATTTAAAAATTGCATTAACTTAATGACTATAAATTTATCAAACGTGTTAACGACAATCGGAGAAAACGCATTCGAAAATGATCAGTACCTAACATCTATCATTCTTCCTCTTTCACTTACAGAAATTAAAGATAACGCATTTAAAGATTGTTATAGACTTGTAGAAATATATAATTTATCAACTCTTAATATCGAAAATGACAATCCTGGATTAATTAATGACCATACATTAATAATTCATACATTATTAAGTGATTTATCTATATTAGTTACAGAAAATCAGTTTATATTCGCATTTATTCAAAATAATCCACTTGTAATCGCATATATTGGGAATGATAAAGAAATTGTTTTGCCAAATTCATTTACTTATTATGGTAATATTGTTAATAGATATAATATTGGTGAATTTGCTTTCTATGAAGCAGAATTTGAAGAGATCACTTTACCAAGTGGATTAACTAGAATTTCTGAAAGTGCATTTGAAAAATCAGCAATTATAAAAATTAATTTACCTAAATCATTGACAACTATTGAAGCAAATGCATTTAATTTATGTAATAATTTGTCTGATGTTTATTATGGTGGAACTGAAGAAATGTTTTATGATATGTCTATAGATTTAAACAATGATCCACTTATATACGCTAAAAAATATTTTGAAATTGAGGAAGAAACATTTGAAGATGAATGGACATATGATGATATATATCACTGGCATAAATCATTGGATCCTGATTCAATAAATGTAAAAGATAAAGATTTCCATACCATAACCATCTGGAATGAAGATGAAGAACCTGATGAAGAAGGAATTTATTATGAAAACGGAATTTGTGATATTTGCGGTGATGAAATAACAAGAGTTCACGAACATAAATTTAGTTCTATTTATGAATATAATGATGAATACCACTGGCAAAGAGCACTTTGTTCACATATTCTATTAATCACTAATTATTCTGAACATATATTTTCTGACTGGACAGTAATTGTTGAGGCAACAATTGATGATGATGGTTATCAGGAAAGAGAATGCGTATATTGTGGTTATAAAGAAACCGAAGTTATTTATCAATTGGATCATGAACATGTATTTTCTGATGAATATACATATGATGCAGACTTTCACTGGCATCCCGCAATCTGCGTTCACAAATATTCTACTTCTGAATTAAAATCAGATATCGGTCCTCATACATTTATTCATCTTATCGAAGAAGAAAGAAGAGATGATGGTAATTACTATGAGGTAGATATTTGTACAATCTGTGGTTATATAGGAAATGAAACACTTCATTATCACACTACAGATGAACCTAATATTTATGCATATGATATGAATAATCACTGGAATATTCCAAACTGCAGAAATGTTGGTTCTGAATCAATAATGCATGTATCAGAAAAAGCCAATGAAGCATCACATGTATTTTCTGAGTGGTATAATGAGGTTGAAAAAGATGGCAAGAAATATCATACAAGAGATTGTGAAATATGTGGTGCATTATTTACTGAAGAAATAATCGAAGATGAAGAATCAGAAAATTAAATAACAAAATTTTTGAGATAAAGAAAAAAAGCATTGACTTTAGATTCAAATTTGGTATAATAGTTAATGCTTTTTGCGGACCCTTAGCTCAGTTGGTAGAGCAACTGACTCTTAATCAGTGGGTCTGGGGTTCGAGTCCCCAAGGGTCCACCAGAATGTAAACAAATGGCTTGCCAAAGCCATTTTTTTGTTTTTTGTTTAATTTGATGAAGTTAATTTTAATATATTATTTCATAATAAACAAAGTAATTATTATAAATAATTAGGTATGAAAATATGCTTTAACAATTTGTAAGTTGCTTTAATAAGTAACATAGTTTTTAGTCATATTCATAAAAATTTTGTCTTCGCTATATTACTCGAAAAAAACCGGCTCGAAAAAAACCGAGGTATTTCTTGACTTAAATAAAATTATATATTAAAATATTTTATGAAGGTGATTAGAATGTTTATAGGAAGGAAAGAAGAATTAGATATTTTAAAAAAAGCATATTCAAATGAAAGTTATGAAGGTATAGTAATTTATGGTAGAAGAAGAATAGGCAAAAGCGAATTAATTAAAGAATCTTTTCGTTCTCAAACCTGTAAAAAAATCTATTATGAATGTAAAAAAGCATCAGAAGAATTAAATGTAGTATCTTTATGTGATAGTATATCTAGCGCTTTTAGTATACCTAAGCCTAATTTTACTGAATTAGATACTGCATTAAGATTTGTCTTTGAGAAATCGATCAATGAAAAAATAATAGTTGTTATTGATGAATATCCATACATAAGGGGTAAAAGTGATTATCTTGATAGCGTTATTCAAAGAATAATTGATGATTATAAGATGAATTCAAAAATCAAATTTATATTATGTGGCTCATATATAGACATAATGGAAAAAATAATTAGTAATAGTAATCCTTTATATGGAAGATTCACATACAAGCTAAATATCAAACAAATGGACTATTATGAATCATCACTATTTTATCCAAATGCTAAAAACGAGGATAAAGTAAAATATTATTCAGTTTTTGGTGGGGTACCATATTATAATCAATTTATCGATAATAAATTAAGTGTAAAAGATAATATAATTAATTTAATAATCGGAAATAAATCTAGACTTTTGCCTGAAGCTGAAGGATTTTTAAATGAAGAAATGACAAAATTAAAAGCCGATATTGCTCAAAAATATCCGGAGGTGCAAAAAGCTCAGCAAGACTGGGATAAAGCAAAAGAAACACTTATTTCCGTTCACAAAAGATATTTTGAAACTCTTGAAGATTGCGACACTTTAGCACAAATAAAAAATCACTTTCCCGAATTTAAAAATGTAAAATCTGCTTTTGATGTTGATACTGCAAAAGGAAAAGAAACTTTTATAAGTAAATTTCAAAAAGGTGAATCGGAATACTTTGACAATGACGAAGATTTATCCGTCCAATTAATAAAATTGTATTGGGGACAAGGATTTTCATTGAATGATTTGAAACGTTATGCGGATGGAACTGACTTATATTATACAATGAAAAAGTTGGAAATTCCTATTGCAAGCAGGGATTATGGGCATGTGTTAAAGATATCCGATCCTGAATACAATGAACGTTTAACCAAAGAAATGGCAGAAAAACGTCTTGCAGCATTAGACAGAAAAGCTCAGGAGCAAGACGGAGAACCGGTTTATATCCCGCAGCACAGGCACTTATCACCTGAACACAGGCAGAGAATTTCAGAGAGTTTACTAAGATTTTATGAAGAAAATCCCGAACGGATTTATCAAATGTCTGACAGACAAAGAAAATTCTATCAGGATAACCCTGAAAAAGCCGATAGAATAACAAAAGTTTTGAATATTGCATGGAACATATTTGGAGCAGAAAATATAAAAAAAGCCATGGCAAAACATTTTAAACGCTTTGGAATTAAAAACTTTGATCCCGCAACAAATCCTGCAGAATTAACCAAACAGCAAAGAGATGTGATGAAAAGTTTTTGGGATACAAACGTATGGGCAAAAAAATCTTTTTCTAAAAATATGAAATTTGCATGGAAAAAAGTTAAAAGTGAAGATGAAAAAGATTTTTATATTGAAGTTCAACAGATACCGACTGCAATGCAGAATAAACTCAGACAAATTGCAATGAAACATGGAATTAGCACAAAAGAATTAAATTTCAATTCCAGAATTTACATAAATGATGCTGAAAGGAGCAATATTGAACAACAAGCAAATGTTGACATAATCAACAAACTTGTAAGACTTTATCAGGATGAAAACCCTAAGAACGCTGACGATATGGCAAACACATATTTGAGGGCGGTTTATAAATTCGTTGAAAAAATAAAACCGCAAATCAAACCGGGAGATGCGTCATTAAATGAATTAGTTCTGTTAGAACACTTAAAAATGGTAGAAAGAATAATCGGAAGTGCTGACGATACAATTCCCAGAACATTTGAAACAAATGAAATCCATAATATTTATAACAAAACAGCAGAACTCTGTTTAAATACCAAACAACATGGCTATATTAAAGAATTAAATCAATCTCTTAATGAAGCATACGATTTTGTAGTGAATAAATTTAACCCAATGACATCTAAATATAATGACACTATACAAAAGGGATTTGAATTGTTAAGTGAGCTTCATAGTCTTAGAGCCAAGTTAGAAAAATT
>CAKZZJ010000072.1 GCA_937885165.1 uncultured Caryophanales bacterium | reverse complement strand
GAGGAATATATATTCATATACCATTTTGTAATGAAGTATGTATATACTGTGATTTTACTAAAATGGTAACTAAATTAGATAATAAAATTAAATATATAGATAGACTTTTAGAAGAAATAGATAA
The DNA here is from genome assembly GCA_937885165.1 of uncultured Caryophanales bacterium. Lineage (GTDB taxonomy): Bacteria > Bacillota_I > Bacilli_A > Acholeplasmatales > Anaeroplasmataceae > Anaeroplasma. The sequence goes on along the minus strand of CAKZZJ010000072.1, from coordinate 1,418 downwards.
TAATATATCATATTTTAATGATATAGATACTATCTATATCGGAGGAGGTACACCTAATAGCCTTCCTTTAAATCTTTTGGAAAAATTACTCATCAAATTAAATCCTTATTTAGATAAAACAAAAGAAAATAGTATAGAACTTAATCCGGAGCTTATAAATGATGATTTATTAATATTATTAAAAAAATATAATTTCAACAGATTATCTATCGGTGTTGAATCATTTAATGATGATATTTTAAAATTAATAAGAAGGAAATATGATAAAAATTTAGTATTTGATAAAATTAAATTGGCTAAATATTATGGCTTTGACAACATAAATATTGATTTGATTTTTGGCTTGCCAGGGCAGACTTTAAATGATATAATATATGACTTAAATTATTTTAAGGATTTAAACATAAATCATTTATCATATTATGATCTTATTTTGGAAGATAAAACCATCTTAAATAATTATATAAACATGCATAAATGCAAACTTTTAGATGATGAATTACTTGCTGATATGTATGATTATATCAATAAATTTATGTATGAAGCAGGCTACAATCATTATGAAATATCTAATTATGCTAAAGAAGGCTTTGAATCAATTCACAATTTAAAATACTGGAGTGAAGAAGAATATTTAGGTCTTGGCCTTGGTGCCTCATCATTTATAAATAATTATCGTATAAAAAATAAAAATAAGCTTATAGATTATTTTAATGAATTTATCGATACTAAGGAATTTATAAATGAAGAAGAAGAAAAAAAAGAATTTGTAATGCTTGGTTTAAGAAAACTAAAAGGTATTTCTATAAGTGAATATAATAAAAGATATCATAGTGATATTTTAAATGATTTTAACTTTAAAAAATTCATTATTAATAATATAATAATTATAGATAATGATTATATTAAAATAAAAGAAGATAAAATGTTTATAAGTAATCTTATCATAGGTGAACTTATATGAATAAGAAAGAAAGAAATGTAGTATTTTATGAAATAGCTGATTTTAAATATCATCTAGAAAATGATTTAAGATTATCAGATAATACTATTTCTGCATATATGACTGACTTGCTGCAATATGAAGAATATATGTCAAGTACATTAAATATAACTGATGTAAGTGACATAACAAGGGAAGAAGTAGTTAAATATATAGAATCATTAAAAAGAAAGAAATTAAGTAAAAAGACTATTTCTAGAAAAATGATTGCGATAAAGGATTTTCATAAATATTTAGTGATAGAAGATATAACTAAAATTAATCCATGTGATAAAATAAACATGCCTAAGACAGATAAATCTTTACCTACAGTATTATCTAAAGATGAAATAAATAAAATGATTGATCTTATAGAAGATGATACACCGCTAGGGCTTCGTAATAAAGCTATGGTTGAGACATTATATGCATCAGG
>CAKZZJ010000071.1 GCA_937885165.1 uncultured Caryophanales bacterium | reverse complement strand
CCTACACGACGCTCTTCCGATCTTAATATTATTTCATGTTTAGTATTTGTTATATCATTTCCATTTAAATCAAAAAATGTAATCATGCCTTTTTCTAATACACCACATTCATAATCTTCTACATAATATATTTTATTAGTATATTCTATTAAAGCAAATGAATCAGATGCCAAAAAAGATTCATCATCTTTTTTGGCAACAAGTAGTGGGCTTCCTTTTTTAGTAAACCACACTTGATTAGGGTAATCTTTAAAAATTAAAGCAAGTGCGTATGTACCTCTTGCTCTAAGCAGGGCTTTGTTTATCGCATCAATTGGGCCTATCTTATATTTTTTGTAATAATAATCTACAAGATTGATTATTACTTCAGTATCAGTTGATGAATTAAATATATAGCCTTTATTTAATAATTTATCTTTTAATTCTTGATAATTTTCGATTATGCCATTATGTACACCTATGATGTTATTATCATTACTTCCTATTGGATGTGCATTATTTATGGTTGCAGCACCATGAGTTGCCCATCTCGTGTGGCCAATACCGATGTTGCCTTTTATTTTATTATCTTTAGTTAATTCTTTTAAAGAATCAATTTTACCTACAACTTTAAAAATGTTGGTATCATTACATTCATTTCTTAATGCAATACCAACACTATCATAACCACGGTATTCTAATTTCTTTAGTCCCTCAAGTAATATTTTTTTCGCATCAATATTACCAGAATAGCCAAATATTCCACACATAATCTAGTCCTCTTTTTTAAAAAGTAAATAAAGCAAATGAAACTACTATAGATGCAAATATGATAGATAATTGATTCAAATGTTATTTCAATTATCCCTTTTTTTATTTTCTTATTTCTTTCAATAGTTTTCTTCCTTTATTAGGGAAGAAATGATTTCAAAATTATATTTAAGTTATATTTTTAAACTTTTCTAAATTTTCCTTGATTTCTTTTTCTAAACTTTTAATACCTTTCATAATTATTTAGTTTCTCAATTCTTGTAGTCTTTTGAAATATATTTATTTTTTGTTTAAATTTTCAATATTGCAAGCTTTTAATAGTTTTTCATACAATTCAGTCCCTACATTTTGACGTATATACTTCCAGTCTCTACCTATAAAAGTATCAATTGGCTTTGCCATTTCTTCGAAATGCTCTGAATATAAAAGTGATACTGATAGAATATATGCTTTGACTGAATTAGTGATAAGATCCTGGAATCTAAATTCACCAACAGTATAATGCTTAAAACCTTCATACCCCTTTTTAATAATTGAATAATTTTCATTATCTACTTCTTTTTTGTTTTAAGTGATTATAAGTTTGCAAGCCTCAATAGAGTCAATTAAAGTATCTTGATAGTTCATATTCAACTTTCTATTTTTTATTTGAACATTAGCAACATTAATATATGTTTGCTTTACATTATCTAAACTAGTATAGTTATCATATAGTTTAGCAATGTCATATAATTGTTTAATAATTTCAATATGCTTAGATCTAAATTGACCAGGTCTTTTATATAAGATTCCAATTGTTTTTGGAGCGAATGCTGTTAATTTATCACCAAGCATTTCATCAATACTTGGAATGCTTACTTCTAAATATGGATCATTTGTTTCAACAAAGTGGCTATTAATTTTATATCTTTTTACGTTTAAATACTCCATTTCATCAAAAACGATATCAAGTAACACATAAGGATTATCTACATCATCATTTGATTTATATATAGACTTATAATAAAACTTAAAGTGTCTTTTAATAATATCAATTGGCTTTCTTTTATCCTCTTCAATTTTAAAAAAACGATTATCTTTAAATGTATAAACATCTTCGCATATCTTTTCTTGCAAATTTGGTTTCATCAATAAATCAATGTCAATACTGAATCTATTAAATGTCTTTAATAATAGCATTAGTGATGTTCCGCCTTTAAAAACAAACTCAACCTTAAGATTTGCTACTTTTTTCTAAAAGATAAAAAGCATATACAACTTTCTCATATATTTTCTTTTTTTCAACATTATTACCAACTTTTAGCGATATAAATTCATCTGAAAAACATTTTTGTAAAACCATTAGAATTCTCCTTCTTCAATATTGAAACCGATAGATTCAATTGCATATTTAACTCTAGGCCAATTATGTCTTTTTGTCGCATATCTCTTAATAGTAGCCATATTAATCTTATAATTGTATAACAATTCTCTTAAGATTTTAGAAGTTTCATCTCCCAATATTACTTCAAATAAATCATCAACAATTATATCCACTATTATTTTTTCAATTTTAGGAGGAACAATGTAAGAATTCATAATTTCCTTCCCAACTATCGTAAGTTCTTGTCTAACAATTGGTGTTTCATCATTAATTCTTTTTATTACGTAAAGCGTTCCAAAATTATTGTATTTTATGTACGTATTATAATCCTTTTCAAAAACCACTTTTTCACCAATCTCTAATAGTTTATTTAAAACAATATCTATCGCATATGAATACGTTTCAATAAAAACAATATTATAAAAGGACTGTAGAGTCATATACTTATTCAAATCTGCTAATTGCCAAGTGGAAATAATAATTGATGGTTCAATACTTTCAAGAGAGCTCTTTAAATTTTTATCTAAAGGCATTGTGAATATAAAGTCTTTTTTATCCTTGCATGGTTTTAATATTCCTGTATCATATCTATAAATAATATTATTTCTATATAAATTAGATAAAAGAAAACGATAGTTTTTTTCTATGTTAGGATATTTTTTTAACAATTCACATTTAAATTCATTTTCACTTATTTTCGTTTTTTTCGTAAGATAATTTATTATTTCCTGCAACTCCTCTTTCTTCATAAAATAGCCTCTCAACAATTGGGGCATTTTAATGATTCGCCCCATTTGTATATATTATACCATTTCCAAAATTATAATTCAACTAGTAATATATAATTGGGGCATTTTAATGATTCGCCCCGTTTGTATAGTTTTTGATTTCTAATATATTTATGTCTAGTATTTTATGTTTCAATATCCAATTTTCAATTAGTGGCGAAATATATATTCTTATGAAATGAAAGGAATTTTTTTCACTAAGTTTAAATATTCACATAATTACATCTTCAAGAAAAGTAGCTGCCTTAATGCATGATTTATTCGCTATATCTATATCCCATCAAACCGTTATGAATTAAGTAATACATTATCGGGTGATGAAACATATATCAAAATATGTTTCATCTTTTTTGTCAAAGAACAATATAATGAAGGCTTCAATTTAATCAATTGAAATTTATCATTTATACCTATGTGAAGATATAACACTTTACATAACTTATATGACATTACCAAAAAGCAAATCTCTTTGAGCTTAGGGATTTGCTTTTAAATGTTAGTTATTTAATATCTTTTAAATAATTTAATGCTACTTCAATTGTATCATCCATATCATAATATTTATATAAGCCTAATCTACCACCAAATGATATGTTTTTCTCTTTATCTGCTAATTCTTTATATTTATTATATAAATCATTATTCTTATTATCATTAAGTGGATAATATGGCTCATCACCTGGTTTCCAGGTTGATGAATATTCTTTTGATATAACTGTTTTTGATTGCTTACCAAATTCAAAATGTTTATGTTCTATTATTCTAGTATATGGTATTTCATATTGTGTATAATTAACAACTGCATTACCTTGATAATTATCACAATCAAGTATTTCAGTTTTAAATTCTACTTTACGATATTCTAGTGGCCCATAACAATAATCAAAATATTCATCTATTGGTCCTGTATATATTACATTATTAGCATTAATTTCATTTTTATGTAATTTATAATCATAATTTAATCTAACTTCTATACCAGATAACATCTTTTCTATTATTTTAGTATAACCACCAATAGGAATACCTTGGTATCTATCATTAAAATAATTATTATCAAATGTAAATCTTACTGGTAATCTTTTGATAATAAAGGAAGGAAGTTCTGTACATGGTCTACCCCATTGTTTTGCAGTATAACCCTTGATTAGTTTTTCATATATTGTTGGTCCAACTAAATTGATAGCTTGTTCTTCTAGATTTTTTGGGTCTTCTATATGATATTTATTTTTTTCTTCTTCAATTTTATTTTTAGCATCATCTGGGGTAAATACATCATTCCATAATTTAGTAAATGTATTCATATTAAATGGTAAATTATATAATTCATTTTTGTATCTAGCAACAGGTTGATTAATAAAATTATTGAATTCTGCAAATTGGTTGATATAATCCCATATTTCTTTATTTGATGTATGAAATATATGAGCCCCATATACATGCACATTTATACCTTCAATTTCTTTTGTATAAATATTACCAGCAATATGGTCTCTTTTATCAATTACTAAGCATTTATAGCCTTTTTTATTAAGTTCATAAGCACAAGTAGCACCATAAAGTCCAGCACCAACTATTAAGTAATCATACATATATGATTGACACTCCTTTTTATCTATCACCATACATATCTTGATAATATTTTTGATAATCACCAGATGTACATTCATCCATCCAATCCATATGGTTTTTATACCATTCTATTGTTAATTTAATACCATCTTTAAACATTGTTGTGGGTTTCCAACCTAATTCTTTCATTGCTTTAGATGGATCTATTGCATATCTTTGATCATGACCTTTTCTATCTGTTACATATGTAATTAATGATTCAGGTTTATTTAATTCTTTCAATATTATCTTTACTATTTCAATATTAGCTTTTTCGTTATGACCACCTAGATTATATACTTCACCTACTTTTCCTTTTTCTAGGACAGCTAGTATTCCATAACAGTGATCTTTCACATAAAGCCAATCCCTTACGTTTAAACCTTCTCCATAAACTGGTAAAGGTTTATTATGTGATGCATTATTAATCATTAAAGGTATTAGCTTTTCTGGGAACTGATATGGGCCATAGTTATTTGAACATCTAGATATAGTTACAGGTAGCCCATATGTTCTATGGTAAGCTAAAGCAAGTAAATCAGCTGAGGCTTTTGATGTGGAATATGGGCTTGATGTATGTATTGGTGTATCCTCATGGAAGAATAAATCAGGTCTATCTAAAGGTAGGTCACCATATACTTCATCTGTTCCTACTTGATGGAATCGTTCTACTCCATATTTTCTTGAAGCATCCATCATTACTTGAGTACCTAATATATTAGTTTCTAAAAATATACCTGGGTTTTCAATAGATCTATCAACATGAGATTCAGCAGCAAAATTAACTACTATATCTGGTTTTTCTTGCTCGAATATTTTAAATATTCCATCTCTATTTCTAATATCTCCTTTATAGAAAACAAAATTAGGATTTTCTAATGCTTTATTTAATGTATGAAAGTTAGCAGCATATGTTAATGAATCAACACATACTACTTTCCATTTAGGTCTTTCATCTAATAATAAATATATAAAGTTAGAACCTATAAAACCAGCTCCACCTGTTACTAATATTGTTTTTTTCATTTATATTTTCCTGCCTTTTTAAAACTTAATATTTGTTTCTTTTAATGTTGGATGAAGCTTATCTTTTTCAGATAATAATACTTCTCCATCATATGGCCATTTAATACCTACTTCAGGATCATTCCACATAATGCCACCTTCATCTTCAGGGTGATATAATTCATCACATTTGTAACAAAATGTAGCAGTATCAGATAATACAACAAATCCATGAGCAAATCCTCTAGGTATCATGAATTGATTACCCTTTTCAGCAGAAAGAATTATTCCTTCCCATTTGCCATAGGTCGGGCTATCTTTTCTTAAGTCTACACATACATCAAACACTTCTCCTTCAATGCATCTTACAAGCTTAGCTTGTGGATATGTTTTTTGAAAATGAAGTCCACGCAAAACTCCTTTTTTAGATTTAGATTGATTATCTTGAATGAATATATAATCTAATCCAGCTTCTTTAAAGTCACTTTCTTTATAAGTTTCCATAAAATAACCACGGTTGTCGCCATATTTTTTTGGCTCAATTATATATACATCTTTGATTGATGTTTCTACAAATGTAAAATTGTTTATGGTTTTTGGCATAAATAAAGTCACCTCTACATGTTTATTTGCTAATTATATAATTAATCATTACTTATCCACATTCTATCTAAAAATTCTTTTCTATGTAATAAATATTTATTTAAGAAAATAATATTGTCCAAAGTAATTTGAT
>CAKZZJ010000070.1 GCA_937885165.1 uncultured Caryophanales bacterium | reverse complement strand
AAGATAAATTATTATGAATTAATAATTTATTGTTTCCTTCTTCTTTTATAATACCATCTTCTAGATAATAAATATTATCTGCAAATACTACATTTTCTAGTCTGTGAGAAATTATAATAATTGTCGCTTCATCTTTTAAATTTTTAATATTATTTATTATTATTTCTTCACTATCTTTATCAATATTTGAAGTTGCTTCATCAAATACATAAATATCTTTTTTAGCAGATAAATTTATTGCAAGAACTAATCTTTGTGTTTCTCCACCTGAAATATTAGATGAATCTTCACTGATTATCTTATCAAGTCCGCCGTTTTCCATGACAAAATCATACATATTTACCATCTTAAGATATTTATAAATTTCTTCATCAGTTACTAAATTATTTGCGACTTTAAAATTATTTTTAATTGTATCATTAAATAGATAACTATTATATGATACTATGCCTAAATGATGATAATAATCATTTCTTTCTAATTCTGATATTTTATCTTTTCCTACATAAATATCACCATAATCAGGTCTAATTAAACCCATTATTAATTTCACAATTGTAGATTTACCTGACCCTGACTTACCGACAATCGCAGTAATCTTATTTTCTTTAAAATCTAAATTTATATCATTTATGACATTATTTTCTCCATCATAAGAAAATATAACATTTTTAAATTTAATTTCTTTATTTTTTATTTTATTATTTCCCCATTTAAGTTCATCTTTATTAAGTAGCTTTAATAATTTCTTACCAGCACTCGCTCCATTCATCGCTACATGAAAAGCACTTCCTAAAGCACGCATAGGTAAGAAAAATTCTACTGCCACCAAAACAAAGAATAATGCTTCATAAAAGCTTATATAAGAAAGTGAGGCTGAAGTTAATGCCATAGATATTCCCGCACCAGCTCCTGCATAAGCAACTAAATCCATGATAGTTGTAGACGCAAGTTGCATAACTAATACTTTCATAGTTACAGTTCTAAATTCTTCCGCCCTTGAATTTAATTTATCGTTATATCTTTCATCAGCCAAAAAGATTTTTAATTCTTTCAATCCTGAAATAGTATCTAAAAATTCACCACCCATAGAGATATATTTGCCCCAGTATTTGGCAAATATCTTTTTTGCATATTTAGATACCATAACTATAGACATTGGAATTAATGGTACACAGAATAATAATATTAGTGAAGCCCTAAAATCAATAAATACTGATATCATAAATAAAAGTAATGGTGCGAGCATTGAATAGAAAAATAGTGGTAGATAATTTGAATAATATAAATCAAGCTGTTCTACACCTTCTAAAGTCACCTGAGTTAGCCCAGCCATATTAAGATCATCTACTTCTCTTAAACCCAAAGAAAATATCTTCTTTATAGCCTTATTACGTAATTCTTTTTTTACTTTTCTTCCTAAATAATCCTTCATATAATTTGAAATTATAGATGAAATAAGTCTAACACATATACCTATTGATACAAGCAATATAGGGTATAAGAAATTAAAACTTTCATCATATACTTCTTTTATCGCTAGTATAAAACCACATGTTATAGCTATACTTGCAAGCATACCTATAAGCATAATTATATCGATTATAAATATATATTTCTTATCTTTACCAAGTAACTTTAACAAATCTTTATCCATCATGATAAGCATCACCCCATAAATGTTAGTCAAAACTAATTTATATTATATTATTATATACTAAATATTAAAATAACTTAAATACAACTAGCATATACCAAGCGCATAAAATGTCAGGTTCAAAAACTCCATCTTCTTTTAAACCTTCAAATAAAAAACATACTGATTCTTATTATAATAGACATAAATTATTTTTGAATAAAAAAACAAAAAGAACCAATTTCATGAATGGTTTTGTCTATCAAAATTTTTTGAAAAATAATAATAATAATCAGAAAAATAGAAATTATGTCTTGTCCTCCCCTCCTAGATTCAATAAATTTAATGTAGGAACCAAAAGTGTAATACGCCATAGAAAGCAAGTTCAATCCACCATAAATGATTTTTTCACAACAAAAATTCCTACTGATGAAACACTTTCAAGTGATGGAATAACTAAAAATTATAATGATACTCCCTCTTTATCATATATTGAAAATACTAATTTCACCCGTAATTTAAGCCATAATTTAAGTCATAATACACATATTAATTCGAAAATCAGATATAATCCAGGTAAACTCAAGAAAAAAAAGTTAGAAGATATTCCATATTATTTAGGAGAAGAAATGAAAAAAAGCAATAATTATAAAGTAATCTATGACTCAGAAGAATATGATAATTTAGATATTTCTTCAATATCCCAAAATTATAATTCAAATAATACTATTTCTCATTTTTCAAATATTAAAAATCCTAAATCAGAAAAGGAAGAAATTAATAATAGTAATTTTATCACCTTGGATATTAATAATGACAAAGAAGAAAAAGAGGATAACAAAGAAAAAGAAGATAAAAATAAAAATGATAATAAAGAAAAAGATAATTTTAAATATTTGATTAATAATGGTATTTTCAATAAATCAGAAATTAACTTTGCAATGAGCATAGAAAAAGAATTTAATGAAATGATACAAGGTACAACCTCAGAAATAGATAAAATAATGAAAGCTATAATGTTTTTTATAAAAAAGGGGTTTACTGAAGATATCAGATATATATATTATAAATGCTTAATTAATTATGGCTTTCCTTTAGTTGTAAAATTCAATGTTTTTTATAATAATTTCATAGATTCTTGTGAGCAAGAAAAAAAGAATAATCCTGACAAAATGTATATAGAGTTTTATACAGAATATATTTTTAATATTTTAATAAATGGAAAAATATCAATTGCTAAAATGAAGTTAGCTTCTGATTTTTTTTTTAATGGAGAAAACTTTGAAACCATCAGAAATAATCTTATTGTAATTAATACTATTAAAGAAAATATAAATAATAATCGTAGCTATATTCAATCATATTTAGACAAAAACTTTGATTCTTTATTCAGTGAAGTAAACTTTCATTTAAATAAAGAATTTCCAAAGTCAAAGACTGTTCTTTGTAAAATTTTATCAAATATTGTGAATGAGTGTGAAAGGAATGGATATTTAAAATATAAAAAAATAATCAGTAGTGATGATAAATTATTTGAAGGATTAAAAATCAAAGGAAATCTTAAAACTAATATAAATTTAAGAAAAATGATATCACTTAAAGTTTTTGGACATCAATTACCTGATAAAAAATTCAATAATGTCATACAGGAATACTTCTTACAATTTTTCACCAATTTTAAAAATGAAACACACTAAAGTTAATAGCATTATGATAATTATATGAGATTATATTATTTACACTTTATTATATAATTAATTAATTTATAAATTATATGTATGAAGCATAGAACAAAGTAATCTTAAAATATTACTAATTTGAGGTTTTTATTTT
>CAKZZJ010000069.1 GCA_937885165.1 uncultured Caryophanales bacterium | reverse complement strand
AATTTATCAACACATGATGTTATAGAATTTATTAGTAATATTATTCCAGACCAAATCATTACTGCTTCTGCACTTTCAGCTGGATTTATTAATAAGATAATTCCAGCAATTAAAGAAACGATTCCTAAAATTAATGTAATTAGCCATGGAGCATCAGTACTCCTTAATTTCCATGAAATGTTAATATCATTAATACTCTCAATTACAATCCAAATTCCCACTAAAATTCCTACTAAAGTTTCGATATAATTAGGATGAGTAAATAATATTAATCCCATGATAATTGAAACAATACCTGGCATTAATGGATCATAAGGTAAATATATATCAGATTCTTTAAAGTGTATAATTACCTTACATACCCCTCTAATAATTACATATACTGCAAGAATTTTACTCATCGTTGTAAGTGTTACATTTGGATGAATAATCATTACAACTCCAAGTATTGCAAGCAATGCTGAAAAAACAATAGATAGATTAAACATTCTCTTTAATTTCTTTTCCATAAAATATTCCTCCTTATTTTTTCTATAAATAAATTAAAGATTAGTTCGTAAAAAAACTAATCTTTAATTAATTGTTTTACCCACATTTTTTCTCTAACAGATATTTTTCCATCAACAGAACATATTAGTAAACATACAGCAATAGCATCTTCTTTTAATTCATCATCTAGTAAACCAAAAATATAAGTCATATCATTAACAATATTTTTTAAATTTTTGTTATCACTAATAGATTTTTTAACAAGTTTTTTGCACTCATCATAATTAACATCTTCACCTAAATATTTAACTAATATAGGGTAAATTAACAAATATTCTTCTTCTGATAATTTTCCATCAGCAACAACCGAACTCATAATAAATGTTATAAATGCTTTATCACCACTTATATCACCAGCTGATAATAATTTTAACTCAGCAAGTAATTTTGTACATTTAGCTGCCAAAACTACCGAATATTCTGTAACACTTAAATTGTCAATTTCTCTACAAATTTTATCAAATTCTCTCATTTTATAATTCTCCTTTTAATTTTACATTAAAGCAAAAGTAAGCATATTACATCCACTTATTAATATAGCTAATCCAATATTAACACCTATAGTTAGAATTAATAGTGATGGATTCATTAAACTTAATATACCAATGCAAGCCAATATAATTCCAAAAGTAAGTACAACCCACCATCTTCTTCCAATTAAATCTGTTTCTTTGTAAAGTGTTCTTATTTTAAATGAACGAACTATACGAATAATACCACTTACTAAAATCCAAACTGCTATCATATACACTATAGTCATATCAAGTGCAAATTGGAATAATCCATCTGATAGTAATATTACTGAAAATATACATGATAAAATACCACTTACAAGTAACCAACTATCTGAAATATCGTTTTCTTTACGATAATGCCACCAATTGACAATTTTTCCAATAGCATCAAATAATATACTAATACCGATCATATATGCTAGATTTAAATATGTAATATCTGGTGTAAAAATACAATAGATGCCAAGAATAATCATAATAATAGCTAGTACTATGGAACAAATTTTTCTCAAATTCACGATTTTTTCTCCTTTCCCTTAACACTACTATAACATTGACAAATTAAACTGAAAATGTTATTATGATGGTACATTTGTAACATCATAATAATTTTAACATTTTATAATAATTTTGTCTATTATTTAGACTTGGAACACACAAAAACAAATTTTTTGTAACACCACAAAAGGAGAAAAAATGAAAAATAATAAAGAACATTTACGACTTTCAAATGAAGAATCAAACAAAATAACAAGAGAAGCACTGGAATTAGCTATACTAGATTTATTAGAAAAGAAATCTTTAGATAAAATTTCAATTACTGAATTAGTAAAAAAAGCAGGAGTTTCTAGATCCGCTTTCTATAGAAACTATGAAACCAAAGATGCATTACTTTGTTCTATTATAAAAAATACTTATGATAAAATTTGTGAGTTTGTTAAATCTAAGGATTTTAAAAAAAATTCAGCAGAAATTTTCCTTGCATTTTTTAAAGCAATTAAAGAAAATAAAAAATACTTTAACATATATTTAAGTTCATCCCTTAAATTTGAAAATTTTGTAGGCGAAAATATTAAGCCATCCAAAACAGCAATGGAACATTACGAAATTGTTGCTAAAGAAGGTGCATTTTATAGCATTCTTGTTGACTGGTTTAATAATGGAATGAAAGAATCAGAAATAGAAATGGCAAAGATATGTAATAAGGTATTTAATAATTATGATAAAGGAGTTGATAAATGATGAAAAAATATCAAAAAATTTTAATTACAATTATTAGTATAATTTTATTATTATGGCTAGGATTATTTACTGTATCCCACGCAGTATATCATAGATCGACTATGGCAACAGTTGTAGAAGTATATTTTAGAGTAATTGGTACAAAGAATAAGTTCCAATATGAAAAAGATGTAAAAGATTATATTGAATCAAAACGAAATGCTAAAAAATTTGAACTTCCTAATATAAAATTCAAATCTACTATAGATAGTTTTAGTATAAATAAAAATACTATATTTAAGTTAAATAATAATGATAATAAAGTAATTATTTTATATTTACATGGTGGTGCTTATATAAATGAGGCAAGTAGTTTTCAACTCAAATTTATAGATAAGGTTGCTAATAAATTAGATGCTGAAGCTTATATACCTATATATCCATTAGCTCCTAATCATACATATGAGGAAACCTATGACTTATTAAATGAATTGTATAGTAAATTACTAGATGAGGATAAAGATATAATAATTATGGGTGATTCTGCAGGCGGTGGACTTGCTTTAGCATTTACTGAATATTTGAAAGAAAATAGTGTTACATTACCAGATAAGTTAGTCTTATTATCTCCATGGGTAGATGTTTCTATGGAAAATGAAGATATTAAGAATTATGAGAAATCTGATCCTATGCTTTCTAGCTATGGATTAATAGAATACGGTCGTCTTTGGGCTGGTGATACTGATTTAAAAGATTATAAAATAAGTCCGATATATGGTGATTTAAAAGCTTTACCTGATACTTTGTTATTTGTTGGTACAAGAGAGATATTTTATCCTGATGTTGTTCTTTTAAATGATAAACTAAATGAAAATAATACTAAATCTAAATTAATTATTGGAACTGGTATGAATCATGTTTATCCAGTATATCCTATTTCTGAAGCAAATGATGCAATTAATGAAATAGTTAATTTTATAAAGTAAAAGAAATGGCTTTTAATGTCATTTCTTTTTATTCACCACCCAAGAAAATAAATATTCTAAATTTTTTGGTGTTTCTTCATCTATATTTTTTAATACTTGAAATTCACCTCTTAACCCTTTTTCTATACAGGTAAGATGAAAATGGCAAGCACCAATCCCTACATCTAATCTTTGCAAATCATAAGGATATTTATTATTAGGATTTACCTCTTTATAAAAATGATAATTACCATTCTTATATAATATTCTCCATGGTTGTTTATTAGCTGCCGATGGAGCAAGTCTTAACATTTCTAGTGCTAAAACATAATCACCTATATCATCACGATTTAATGGAGTATTAAAGTCATTTTCAAAAAATATTTTATCCCATTCTTTTCTTTGATCTGATTTACCAACACTACGAAATACACTTTCAATAAAAGTTTTCTTATCTGCTGGGTATCCTATTGGACAAACGATGGGAAATATCTCATTTTTTTCTATTTTCATATTACTTTCAAATTGTTCTCTATTAAAAGTCCCAGCAAGCCAACAAGTACCTATTCCCATATTTGTTAATAAAAGAATTAATTTTTCAAAATTGTATCCAATTGCCTCCATCATATTATCAGTTTTCTTTACTGTAACTCCTAAAAAAGTTGTAGCTCCATGAATTACACCATAAGTTCCTAATTTTTGATTATCACTTAATTTTTTTGTTTCTAATAAATGAATATGGATATCGGCTTTAAATGGTGAATCATTATCCTCAATTTCTTTTATATATTTTTTAATTTTTTCTAAATCTTTATTTGTTAAATTCTTTTTATCAAATGATCTTACACTTTTTCTTTTCCTAATTATTTCTTCTAATTGTATATTATCAAACATTTCAATCCTCCTAATCAAATATAATAAATTATATTTTTAAAATAATGGAGCTAACAATCTTAAAATAGATTGCCATAATCCTTTTAAAAATCCAACTTTAACATCATTATCTTTCAAAACATTACAATCATCAAATGTTTCAACAAAATCTTTTTTTATTTTTGTAATTTCACTATTATTTTCAATATAAATGCCGTTTTCAAAATGTAAGTATAAACTTCTATAATCCATATTTATTGTTCCAACAACACTTCTTACATCATCTGATAAAAATACTTTTGAATGAACAAATCCTTTTTCATATTTATATATTTTTACACCATTATTATGCAGTATTTTAAAGAATGAAGAAGTTAGTGTATAAACTATTTTTTTATCTGGTATTCCAGGTACAATTATTCTTACATCAACTCCTCTTTTAGATGCTCTAATTAATGAATTAATCATATCTGTATCAATTATTAAATAAGGTGTCATTATATATAAATAATTTTTAGCACTATTAATCATATTAATATAAACATCTTCACCAATCAAGTCTTTATGAAGTGGAGCAACACCATAAGGAATAACATAGCCATTGTCTTTAGTTTCATCATTAAAAGAATATTTAAATTTTTCTATGTTTTTGTCCGTATTCACATTTGCGTTCCACATTGTTAAAAACATTACTGTTAAATTCCATATACCATCGCCAACAATCTTAATTCCGTTATCTTTCCAAATACCTAACTTACTATTTATATTTATATATTCATCACTTAAATTTACCCCACCAGAGAATGCTACTTTTCCATCAATAATGGTCATTTTTCTATGATCTCTATTATTCATAAATATTCCCTTAAATGGCATTACTTTATTAAATGGAATACACTTTATACCGTAACTTTCAAGTTCTTTTGGATACTTTGTAGATAGCATGGCTATACTTCCCATATCATCATATAAAATTCTGACATCAATGCCTTTACTAGCTTTATCTTTTAAAACATCTAAAATATCATTCCACATTGTGCCTTTATTTATAATAAAATATTCCATAAATATAAATTTTTCGGCTTTTTTTAACTCTTTTAAAAGTTCGGGATAAAATTTTTCTCCAAAATTATAGTATGTAATTTTATTATTTTTACTTACAGTATAATTAGTCCTATTTAGTAAATATTTTATGTTATCAAGTTTCTTACTTTCAATTTCTTTAATTATGCCAACGTCTTGATTTAAATACTTATCATATTTTTTTTCTTGTTTAAAAATACTTTTCAACAATTTATTTCTTGAATAATTTCTTCCAATTGTTATTAATAGTATAGTTCCAAATATAGGAAATATTAAAATTAATATAATCCAAGGTAAATCATTAGAAAGTCTTACACTTTCTTTTATTAAACCTAAAACTATGAGAATACTAACTATATTATAAAAAATAGTAATTATTCCTAAATGTTCATAAAAAAATAAACGAATAATAATGGCAAAGCCAAATTGTAATATAATACCTAGCAAAACTATTATGGCTCTTTTTACTGCATTTAACATAAATATATCCCTCTTTCATTAAAATTATACCATAAAACTTAGTCTTTTTTTCATTGACTTACTGTTCGGAAGATTACTAAAAAAGGAATTGATTTATCAATTCCTAATATCTTAATAGTGCGATATCTTTTATTTTGTTAATTCTACTCCATTAACATATAATTTATAACCATTTAAATTAATATTACTATTTGTAGAATCTTCATTTGTTAATGATTTAATATAAGTGTTTCCTGTTAAAGTGATTGAACTTGTTTTATCTAATGTTAATGATACTTCACCTTCATTAGCATTATTAATAGCACCTTTAATTGTTGATTTACTTGCTAAATTAATTGTTAATTTAGAAATAGAATCTACAACAATATTTCCATTAGTTTCTTGATTAGTTAAGTTCAATATAACTGTTCCACCATTACTTCCAGAATTACCCCAAGAATCTTTTTGAATTCTTAAGAAATTTCCTGTTGAATCATTATTTATGATTTTATTATTTTCTAAATTAATTGTTGCTGTTGTATTAGTTACATAAAAACTATCACCTTTATTTGTTGTAATTGTAGAATTCTTAGATGTAAATACTGCTTCACCTGTAGCTGCATCTCCACTCATTGATTGATATAAGAAAACATTTTTATATGTTGTTGATTGTCCATTTAATTGACTATTTGTGTCTGTTAATTCAACATTTTCAAGTGTAATGCTATTCTTACCCTCGATAATTGCTCCTTCAGATGTAGTTGCAATTAAAGTTGCATTTTTAACTGTAATATCAGCTGTTGAATAAATAGCTGGAGAACCTTTTCCAGTGGTTTTATAAGTACCTTTATTAACTATAACAGTTCCTCCACCTCTATCAGATCTAATCGCTGCACTTGAAGTTCCAGCAGTAGTAATTGTTAAATTAGTAGCATTCATAATTCCACCACCAGTAGTCATAATTCCACCAGAATTATCTTTACTTGTAGTAATTGTAGAATCTGAAATATCTATTGTAGTATTATCTGATGATGAATTATTTGTTGTAGCAGATCCTCCATAACTAAATACTCCATTAGCTCCTGTTGCATTAGTTGTTATATTAACATCTTTAATGGTTACATTAGCTCCATCTTTAGCAATTATTGCAGAGTTAGTTCCATAGAAACTTGTATTATCTCCTCCATCAGAATCACCTGTTTTATTAACTGTTATACCTGATAAAGTTGATTTAATACTTCCAGATACAGAAATTGCATTTTCATCAGCAGTAGTAGATTTATACTCTCCAGATGTTATATCTTCATCTTTTGTTATTTCTTTAACAGCAGAATATGTTATAGTTGAATTATTGTTCAATCCTGGAACACCATTGTTGTTGCCATTGTTAGTGTTACTATTACTGTTACTCATATTATTTATTAGTAAAAACCATAACACTCCAAGAATTGTAACCAAAACTACAATTATAATTATATATAATATATTCTTTTTATCTTTCATATTAAAATCCTTTCATTAATTATTACTATTTTGGCTACTACTTTGAGTATTACTTTCACCAGGCTTTTCTGGTGGCTGTCCACCATTCATTTGTGTATTATTAGAGCTGCAATCACAAGATTTTGTAGTTGTTGTATATATATAAAAAGCTCCTGTTGCAATTACTGCTCCAACTAAAATTCCTATTACAAATAGAATAATTTTATCCTTCATTTAAGCATCTCCTTTCCAACAATAGAACCTATCTCTATCT
>CAKZZJ010000068.1 GCA_937885165.1 uncultured Caryophanales bacterium | reverse complement strand
CATACGAGATCGTGATGTGACTGGAGTTCAGACGTGTGCTCTTCCGATCTGAAACCAATATGGTTTTTTATTATAATAAAAAAAGAAGTTATTTTTTAAAGAAAGGTTGTGTAATATTATGGGAAGAGCCCATGAAGTTAGAGCAGCATCTATGGCTAAAACTGCTGCAATGAAATCTAGTAAATATGCAAAATGGGGAAAGGAAATTTTGACAGCTGCAAAATCTGGCGTTCCTGATCCTGAAATGAATCAAACTTTAAAAAGAACTATTGAAAGAGCAAAAAAAGATCAATGCCCTGCTGATGTAATAAAAAGAGCTATTGCAAAAGCTCAAGGTTTAAATAGTGGTGCTACTAAAGAAATAAATTATGAAGGATATGGCCCTGGTAAAGTAGCAATGATAGTTGAATGCTTAACAGATAATAACAATCGTACTTATACAGAAGTTCGTACTGCATTTTCAAAAACTGGTGGTGCAATCGGTACTTCAGTAAGCTATTTATTTAATCGTAAAGCCTTATTCTCATTTGAAGGAATGACTGAAGATGAAGCAATGGAAGCATTATTAGAAGCTGGTCTTGATTTTGAAGAACTTGAAACTGATGAGGATGGCTTTGTTAATATCACAGCTCAACCATCAGATTTTGAAGCAATCAAAAATGCGTTATTAGAAGCAAAACCAGAATTAGAATTCGATAATGCCGCTGTTGAAATGGTTCCAAGCAATTATGTAGATTTAGATGAAGAACATCTTGCAAAATTCCAAAGACTTCTTGAAGCTTTAAGAGAATTTGATGATGTTAATGAAATTTATCATAATGCAAGATTACCAGAAGATGAAGAAGAATAGGAAGCCAGGGCTTCCTTTTTCATCGTTTTAAAGGAGAAAAAATGTTAACTGATCTAGAAATCGCTCAAAAAGCGGAAATCAAACCAATTAAAGAAATTGCCGAAAAACTGAATATCAGTGAAGATGATTTAGATTATTATGGCAAATATAAAGCAAAAATTAATGTTAATAATATAAAGCAAGATAAAAATGGAAAAGTAATACTTGTTACAGCTATATCACCAACACCAGCAGGTGAAGGTAAGTCTACAACAACAATTGGTCTTGCAGATGCATTAAACAAGCTTAACTATAAGACAGTAGTCGCACTACGAGAACCATCTTTTGGTCCTGTTATGGGTGTTAAGGGTGGTGCTGCAGGAGGCGGATATGCCCAAGTAATACCTATGGAAGATATTAATTTGCATTTTACTGGCGATATCCACGCGATAACATGTGCTAACAATGCTATTTCAGCTATGCTTGATAATCATCTTTATCAGGGAAATAAACTTGGAATTGATCCAACAAGAATAGTATGGAACAGATGTCTTGATATGAATGATAGAGCATTGAGAAATATTGTAGTAGGTTTAGGTGGACATTCAAACGGAACACCAAGAGAAGATCATTTTGATATTTCTGTTGCTTCAGAGATAATGGCTGTTTTATGTTTATCATCTTCTTTTGAAGATTTTAGAAAAAGAGTAGGCAAAATAGTTGTTGCATATACATATGATAAAAAGCCAGTTACTGTTAAAGACATAAAAGCCGATGGTGCAGTATGTGTAATAATGAAGGATGCGATAAAACCTAATCTTGTTCAGACACTGGAACATACCCCAGCCTTAATTCATGGTGGTCCATTTGCCAATATAGCTCACGGATGTAATTCTGTTATTGCTACAAAAACTGCAATGAAACTTGCAGATTATGTAGTAACAGAGGCAGGATTCGGTGCCGATTTAGGAGCTGAAAAATTCTTTGATATCAAATGTAGACAAGCAGGTATTAAGCCTTCTTGTGTTGTTGTTGTTGCTACTATCAGAGCCTTAAAAATGCATGGTGGGATTTTAAAAGAAAATTTGAAAGAAGAAAATGTTGATGCTTTATTAAAAGGTATAGTAAATTTAGAAAAGCATGTTGAAAATATTAAGAAATATAATCTTCCTATAGTTGTTGCGATAAACAGATTTTATTCTGATACCGAAAATGAGATAAATGCTTTATTAAATTGGGCAAAAGAGAAGAATATAGACGTTTCTTTATCAGAAGTATTTGAAAAAGGTAGCTTAGGTGGAATAGATTTAGCTAATAAAGTAATTGCTAAAACAAACGAAGAAAATAATTTTAAATTCTTGTATGATGATAAGCAAACATTAAAAGAAAAAATTGAAGTTTTGGCTAAAGAAATTTATGGTGCGAAAAATGTCGAATTTTCATCTGCTGCCAAAACTGAATTATCTCAATTTAAGAAAAACGGCTGGGATAATCTTCTCGTTTGTATGGCAAAGACTCAATATTCATTATCTGATAATCCGAAATTATTAGGAAGACCAGAAGGCTTTACTTTAACAATCAGAGATTTAAAACCATCACTTGGTGCCGGATTCATCGTTGCCCTTGCCGGTGATATTATGCGTATGCCTGGGTTGCCAAAAGAACCAGCAGCTAATAACATGGATGTTGTTGATGGGAAAATTGTAGGATTATTTTAGTAAAGAAGGGAATTTTTATATATGGAATATTCTGTAACTGAAAAGCAGGTAATATTAAATTTTTCTAAAAAGTTTTGTAATACAGAAATAGAAATTCTTAATTCTTCTTGCTTTTATGAAGTGTGGGAAAATTTTATAAAAAAATCTATTAAAATCAAAAATCAGAACGTTATTAAAATATTATCTTTTTTTGAAGCTGATAATGGAACTAAAGAATTGGTTGATTTATTTAGACATTTACTTGTTTTTTCTATAGAAGAAATAAAAATTACAGATGAAAAATACAAAGCGGTTTTAGAACATACTGAAGAATTAGCTGAGTTAGTTCAGGATTTTTATGATTACTGGCGTAGACTTGAAAGAATAGCTTTAACATTTTCAAGAAAAAATGAAGGTGTTGATGCACTCTCATTTATCGGATCACAAACTAGATTCAATGATCTTGTTTTAAAACTTTATCGTTTTATTTCTGAAAAGATATATGATTCAAAATATTCTATCTATAGACAATTACCAGCTGGTGTTAATGCTCAACTGATGGTAACAAAAAATAGATGGATGAAAAAAAATAGTTCTTATTCATTTTTAGAGAAAGCGAATGCGATAGAACAGATTTTAATTAGACCACCATATATAATTTATACTGAAAAAAACAAAAGAACGGGTATCTATCAGGAAACAAAGAAAAACCCATTAAGGATGCTTGCATCTAATTTTGATGCAAGTCAGTATTATTGTTTTCAAACAATGGTTGGGGCAGCACTTACTTATGTTTATTTTCACAAAAACTTTTTAGCTATGGGTATAGCAATAGCTAACTTATTTGAATTTATTCCTGCATCAAATGTTAAAGAAAAAAAGCCTGACTGCATATATATTTTCGGTGTAGAAATGGAAGGCGATTCTGTCTTTTATTATGATAAAGATAACGATATCTATTTAGGAATTGCCCCACTTAACTCAAGTGTTGATTATTTTGGTTATGTTAAAAAGATGATGCTGACACTTTATAATGTTAAAATGATTGCAAAAGGCAATTTACCACTTCATGGTGCCTGTGTTCACTTAACATTAAGTGATGGTAGATGCAAAAATATCGTTATCATCGGTGATAGTGGTGCTGGTAAAAGTGAATCACTTGAGGCTCTTGCTGCTGTAGCTGGTGATGATATTTCATCTTCGCTTACAGTATTTGATGATATGGGAACTTTGAAATATGAAGATGGCGAAATTAAGGCTTATGGTACAGAAATAGGAGCTTTCGTAAGGCTTGATGATATGACTGCGGGTTACGCATATAAAGAAATGGATAGAGCGATTTTCATAAATCCTGATAGAACTAATTCAAGATTAGTTATTCCAGTAAGCACACATGAACAGATAATGAAAGGTTATAAAGTTGATATGCTTCTTTATGCAAACAATTTTGAAGAAGATGTAAAAAGAGGAATTAATTTCTTTTCTAATGTTGAAGCTGCAAAAGAAACATTTATCCGCGGAGCTAGAAAAGCTAAGGGAACAACCCAAGAATATGGTTTAGTTGAATCATTCTTTGCTAATCCATTTGGTCCTGTTCAAAAAGAAAAAGAAACAAGAAAGCTAATAGATTTATATTTTGATAAATTATATAAAGATGGTATACCTATTGGTACTTTATATACTAGACTTGCTGTAAGTGGTATGGAACAAGAAGGACCAAAGTTTGCAGCTATTGATTTATTGAAATTAGTCAAAGAATAAAAATCATATGTTTGACAATATTTTTTATCTATTATAAAATTTATAAGGTAGGAGAATAACAATTCTCCTTTATGCAGGCGTAGTTTAATGGTAGAACATCAGCTTCCCAAGCTGAATGTACGAGTTCGATTCTCGCCGTCTGCTCCATAAAAGAACTAGAATTGTGATACGAGAAATCTGTCACAATTTTTTCATTTTTAGGGGTAAAATAGGCAAAATCACCAGAGTACAAGTCTCACCAATAAGAAATTTGCCTTATTTTTAGCATCATTTTTATCAATATAAAACAAATCATCAATTTAGGGGGTTGCAATTCTAAAGGCACAAAATGCTAGGGGTTGCATTTTTTTATGCCAAAAATAGAGGGGGTTGCATTTTCAAAGAGCAAAATTTAGAGGGGGTTGCATTTTTGAGGTCGATTTTGGCAGGGGGTTGCATTTTGAAAATAACGAAGAATGATGTTTTTTAATGCATTTATACCTTCATTTGCTGTAGAAGGAGAAGTATCAACAATTAATTCAAGTGGGGTTCAAATCTCACCAGCTCCTATTTGGCGGAATTTTAGATTTTAAACTACGCAAAATATCATCACAATTATAAATTGCTCAGTATATTTTTTTATACAATAAATTTTGCTTAATTAGTAGATAAGAATTCTAAAAAGTGGTATAATTTGATATAGATTGATTGAGAAGGACGAAATATATGAAAAGTAATTTGAATTACCCTAAGTTAATTATTAAACTTAGAATTGAAATGAATATTTCTCAAGAAGAACTTGCTAAAAGGATGGGAGTTTCTTTTCAATCTGTAAATCGATGGGAAAACGGGAAATTTGAACCAACTAAATTAGCAAAAGCTAAACTTGATGAGTTATTTACCGAATATGATATTACTTTAGAAGAATAGGAGATAGTGTTAATTATGTCACAAATTATTAATGAGGATATCTTATGGAAAGCGGCCGAGAAACTTAGAGATAAAGTTGATCCAGCTGATTATAAAAATGTAGTTTTGGGACTTGTATTTTTAAAATATGTAAGTGATAAATTTGTTGCTAAATATAACGAACTTAAAAAAGTTGGTGATGGTAGAGAAGAAGATGACGATTACTACACAGCCGATCATGTATTTATTGTTCCAAAAGATTCATTATGGCGTCATGTTGCATCACATTCTAAGCAAGATGATTTGGGTCAAGTAATTGATAATGCGTTTGTTGAACTTGAAAAGAACAATAATCAATTAAAAGGTATTTTACCTAAGACTTATTCTAAGAGTGATTTAGATAAAACTGCATTAGGAGAGTTAGTAGATTTCTTTACTAACAATTTAAATATGGAAGATGCGGATGGTGATTTCTTTGGTCAAGTATATGAATATTATGTAGGGGCGTTTGCAAAATATATTCCTACTAAAGGTGGAGAATTCTTTACACCTAAATCGGTTGTTGAACTAATGGTTGATATTCTTGAACCATATAAAGGAAGAGTTTATGACCCTTGTTGTGGTTCTGGTGGCATGTTTGTTCAGTGCTCTAAATTTGTTAAAGAACATCAAGGGCAAGTTGATAATATCTCTATATTCGGTCAAGAATCAAATCCAGGAACTTGGAAGATGGCTAAGATGAATTTAGCTATTCGTGGTCTTGAAGGAAATCTTGGTGAAAGAAATGGTGATTCTTTTACAGATGATTTGCATAAAACATTAAGAGCAGATTATATTATTGCTAATCCACCATACAATTTAAAAGAATATTGGAAGCCATCACTTGCTGGTGATCCAAGGTGGGTATTTGGCAAACCTGATGAAAAGAATGGCAACTATGCATGGTTATCATTGATGTATGCTAAACTTGCTCCAAAAGGTAAGGCTGCAATTCTTATGCCAAATGGTGCAACAACATCAAATACACAAGATGATTACAAGATTAGAAAGGCTATGATAGAATCAGGAAAAGTAGACGCTATTCTAGCTTTACCTAATAAATTATTCTCTAATGTTAGTATCTCAGTTCAATGTTGGGTACTAAATAAAGAAAAAACAAATACTGATGTTTTATTTATAAATGCTGATTCTATGGGTAAACTAATATCTAGAAAGATTAGAGTATTAGAAGAAGCTGATATAAATAAAATTGTTAAAGCATATAAAGACTTTAAGTCTAATACTCTAGAAGATGTACCAGGATTCTGTAAGAAAGCAGACTTGGATGAAATAAAATCTAAGGATTATTCACTTAATCCTGGAAGATATGTCGGAGCAGATGAATCTAATAAATTATCTCCTGAAGAAATTCAAGAAGAACTTAGAAAAGCATCTGCAGAATTATTTGAGTTAATGAAGGAGGGTAAGGAACTAGAAGAAAAAGTTAAAGAGATTTTAGATGAAGAAATGAGATAGTATAGTGTTAACTATGTGTTGTTGTGTTTTTATGTCGTGAATTTTAATATCCAGTTTTTTTAAATCTGTTTTGTTAAATTTTGGCATAGCACTTCCGCTAACAAGTGACACCAACTTGTCATGTCCATATTTAGAATATAACAAATAATATAAGTAATCATTAATTACTGAATCATTAGGTTTAATTAAGATTGCATTGGGGCCGAGTGTCATTGGAATATCTAAATTTGGACACTGAAAAACGGTCCCTAAATATGCGCCAACATTTGTCACTATGATATCCTTTGCATGTAATTTTGATTTAGATAAAAACTCGTATGATTGCTTTGATACATAAATTGAATCATCATCGGAATAGTTGTTGTTTTCATCAGTTAATCTTATTACACGTGCATAGCCCTCTTCTTTACTGACATATTTAGCATTATCTCTTAAAGAAGCAAAGCTTCCATTTGCTACATAATCAGTTATTATAGATGTGATTTGCTCTAGTTTCATAAGTATTATGGAAAAATTGAAGAAATATATAGAATCTGCTGTAACAGGATTAGATGCTATTCAAAGAGCACCAATAGTAGATTACGAAACAGATCTTAGATGTTTGAGAATTGGCGATATATCCCAATTAAAGCCATTTAATGAATGGGGATTCACAAATGCAATAGTGGATGATGTATCACAATTCCTTATAAAAAAAGATGATAATTTTATAGCAAGAACAGGTTCAACAATTGGTTGTTCATACTTTTCTAAAGAATCTTTAAAATCCGTTTTTAATAATGGAATAATTCGATTAAGGACAACAAAAGAAATGATACCTCAATATTTATCTTTTTTAATTCAAACAAAAGATTTTAGAAAATATGTAAATAATGTTGGAATGGCGAGTGCCACTCAGCCAAACATTAAAATAAATGATATGTTAGACTATGAGCTAGATGTTCCTTCGATTCAAACACAACAACACATAGTTAACACTCTTAGGAGGTATGTTTATGCAGCTATCTAAAGTAGCGTTTTTATCTAACGATAAGATTAATTCATCTTATTTAGATGTTAATAATTATCTTTCAACAGATAACATGCTTCCTAATATCGGTGGTTATGTTAGAAGTGCACAATTACCAGAAGGAAATGTAACAAAGTTTATAAAAAACGATATTCTTCTTTCAAATATAAGACCATATTTTAAAAAACTTGTTTTTGCAACAATTGATCAATAAAATCGTAATGCCTTTTTTCTATCTGCGATGGAATATCCTTAAAATTATTGTCGCCTTTTGCTGCAAGTTCGGCTGCTTCTGTCAGCATGTTGGTTACTTTGCTGAGTGCAGAAAAAACAACAATTTGGTTTTCAGAACTTTCCTTTAATATCTCACTGATATTTTTTACCGTTTCAACCGACGACACTGATGTGCCGCCAAATTTTAATACTTTCATTTTGTTTAGATTTTCTGTATTTGCAAGGCAAATTTTGTGGCAAATATAGTTTTAGTTTTTCAACATAACTATTTTTATTGCATTTTTTTGCCTTACGTTTTTAATTTTGTGTTTATGATTTTATGTTTTGGAATTTGCGTTCCACGTAGGTACGCACAAAAAATTAAACCCCGAATGGGGTAATGGTAATAATTATAGTTCGGAAAACATTGGCATTTTCCGTTAAAATGTGTTTTATGTTGTTTTCTAACACCATTTAATTCTAAAATTACATGTCAAAGATGGAAATTTTTATTTTAAAGACCAAAATGATTCAGATACACCTTATTTTAGTTTATTTATTAATACAAATGAAAGGAATAAAGAAAGAGAGAATAATTATGGTAGATTTCGTGGAGAATCAATTTTCA
Source organism: uncultured Caryophanales bacterium (assembly GCA_937885165.1). Classification (GTDB taxonomy): domain Bacteria; phylum Bacillota_I; class Bacilli_A; order Acholeplasmatales; family Anaeroplasmataceae; genus Anaeroplasma. The sequence continues at coordinate 3,948 of CAKZZJ010000068.1, read as the reverse complement.
TTAAATTAGGGAGTGGAAATAGTGAAAGAAATGGAACTGAATATATATTAGGAATAACTAGATTAGGTGATAGTTATACAGAATTATATTTTTTTAATGATAATTTAGTTTTATATGACCCAACTTCTCTTATTTTTGGAAATATAACTAGTAATGTTTTTTCTATTTATAAATTACCAGAAGACCCAAACTCTAATTTTCATTATATTTTTAGCTATATTGAAGGTAATAGTAATTTTGTGATTCAAACTACCTATTTTAATGAATCTATAGGAGGATTTTATAAATCTTCTTATAAAGAAAAATTTGAATGTTCCAATAAAAATATTGTTACTTGCTTTTATACAGTTAAATTAAAATATGTTTGTTTCTATCATAAAAAAAACAATTGCCTAACAATTATCGCATTTAAAAAAAATTTCACAATTATGAATGAAAAAGATAACCAGCAATATGAAGTTGTAAAAACAAAAGATAAGGATGATAATCAAAATATATTTTTTAAAGGAATTCATTTGAAAGAAGAAATTGGAGCTTTTATTTATTTTGAATCTTCCAATACTAAGAACCCTATTTTGGTTTTGAAAAAATTTGATGAAGAAGGTATTAAAAATTATTCTTCCTTTGGAGATATAAAAGTTAATAAATCAAATTTAGATTCAAATGCTAACATAAATGATATTATAAAATTAAATTCATTTAGTATATGCTATGTTTCTTCTACAGATAGCAAAGATGAAATAAAAATAGTAATATTTAATTTATATAATAATGATTCTCAAATAGCAATATTATATTATTCAATAAAAATAAAAAACTATAATGATATTTTACTATTTGAAGATATAAAACTAGGTTTATATAATAATTTTATTGCTTTAACATTTAATCATAAAATATATGAAAATAATGTAACTAATGATGAAATATATAGTTCTTTAGTGATATTTAATTATCCTAATAGCACAGACAACAGTTTCGACCTTATTGAACAATTAATTATAACAAATCAAAACATAGAAAATGATTTCTGTTTTGATTTAAAAGGAAAACTACAAATAGAAAATAATATATTTGGTTATGAATATGAAGGAACTAAAATAATAAATATTCCAAATAATATATATTTGAAAAATAATGGTGAAAATATTAGAAAAAATTTTATTTTATCAGACAATGATTGTTTAACATTATCTTTTGATTCAAATTATTCTTATTTGGAAGCAGCAAATTATACCATTGAATATGCTTATGTTTTAGCAGAACCAGATCTTAAATATTTGGAAAACTATAAATATTATGAAGATTCAAGCATTATTAATATAACAGAATATATTAAAGACTATAATTTGAATAGGAAAAAAGATTATATTGGGAAATCTTCAAATTTTAATATTATTGTAAAGTATCCTTTAACAAATAATTGTCAAAATTATTCTTGTGCTTTATGTACTGATGAGGAAAATTATATGTGCATTACATGCATATATAATTTCACATTTAATAATAAAGGAAAAAAAATATGTATTCCAAACCATACTAAATCAGAATCTGAAGTTGAAATAGAAAAATATACTAATTCAGAATCTGTAGTTGAAATACCTAAATGCTTAACAAATGAAATAATAAATGGAAATTGCACAGAAAAAATGACAAATGAGCAAATTGATGAAATATATCAAATTTTAAAAGGGGAAATTAGTGCAAATGAGAATAAAATAATAGAAACAAAAAATGTAATATTCCAAATATCATCTATAAAAGAACAAAAAAATAATAATAATCCAAAAGTATCTTCAATAGATTTAGGACTTTGTGAAGACATTATCAAACAAAATAAAGGACTTTCTGATGATGATGATTTAATTATGATTAAAATAGATATTAAAAGTGATGATTTAATGTCTACTTTTGTTCAATATGAAATATATGATCCAACAAATAGTGATTTAATTTCACTAGATATTTGTGGAAATTTGCAAATTGTAATAAGCACTCCTGTTAAGTTGATAGGTAGGACTGAATATTTATTTAATAATCTAAGAGAATCTGGATATAATTTATTCAATATAAGTGATAAATTTTATACTGATTTTTGTTCTACTTATACATCAGAAAATGGCACTGATCTAACGTTAACTGATAGAAAAAATATTATTTATGATAATAATGGAAATAAACCTTTGTGTCAAGAAGGATGCATATTTGAAGATTATAACTCAACTCTTCAACAAGCAAAGTGCAATTGCAATGTCCAAACACAAAAAATAATTACTGATAAAAATAATATTAAATTCAACAAACAATTAATAGTAGACAGTTTTAATTTTTATAATGAATTAATACAATCTAATTTTAAATTGTTAAAATGCTTTAAATTAGTATTTAGTTTAAAGGGACAAATAAATAATATTGGAAGTTATATTATGACAATAATAATTATCCTATTTATTATTTTAATAATAATTTATATTATTAGAGGAAACTCCAGAATAAATTATTATATTAATGCTATTTTAAAGCAAAAAATAATTCAGAGAGAAGATATAAGAAGAAAAAGTTCCTTTAAACAACCTAATAATAAAGATAAAAGTAAAGATAGAGGTAAAGGTAAAGATAAAGATAAAAATAATGATAAAGAAAACTCATATAATAAAAGGATTAATAAAGAAAATACAGATAGTAAAAAAGCTGAAAATAAAATAAAAGAAAAATCAAAAATTAAAAATAATAGTATTGATAAAAAAAGAAATGAAAATCATGATTTCCCTCCAAAGAGAAAGAGCCAAAAAAACCAAAGAAACAAAAGAAAAAGAAATACATATAAAAACTCATTTGAAAATTTATCTTTTTCAGGAAAAAGAATGAGTTTAAAGCCTGAATCAATTACAAATAAAGATTTACGATTATCGAATACAAAAGATATTTTAGGAATTAAAAGAAACAAGAAAAAAAGTTTTACTAAAAAGCAAGATAAAAAAGTATTTAATATATTAAAGAATATAAAAGACTTTTCTAATAAAATAATTTCAAATAAAAAACCCCAAAAAAAATATACAGATCTTCAAATTAAAAAATTAAATGATGAAGAATTAAATAATTTAAAATATGATGAAGCAATTAAATTTGATAAAAGAACATTTTTTCAATATTATTTTTCTTTATTGAAAAAGAAGCATTTAATATTATTTACTTTTTTTCCAGCAGATGATTATAATTTAACTACAGTTAAAATATCTTTATTTTTACTTTCTTTTTCTTTATATTTCACTGTTAATGGATTTTTTTTTACAGATGAAACAATGAATCAAATAAATACTGACCATGGGAAATTTAATATTATATTTCAAATTCCTCAGATATTATATTCAACAATTATTTCTTCAATAATTAATATTATTTTAAAGTACTTGTCTTTATCAGAAAAACAAATGCTATCAATTAAAAAAAAAATTGGTTATAAAGATGCAGAAAAAGAAGCTTTTAATATCAAAAAATGTTTAAATATAAAATTAGTTTTATTTTTTATTATTAGCTTTTTTTTAATGACATTTTTTTGGTATTACATTTCTTCTTTTTGTGCAGTATATCAGAATACCCAAACTATATTAATTGAAGATACATTATTAAGTTTCGGCTTATCAATGATTTACCCTTTTGGCTTAAATTTATTGCCAGCAACTTTTAGAATTACTTCCTTGAGAAAAAAGGGTAAAAAATGCTTATTTTTTATAAGTAAATGCCTTGCAATAGTATAAATATTATATTTTAATTATTCGACTAAAATGTATTTTATTCTATTATAAGATAGATAAGTTTAGTTAAATTTAGTATAAAACGTTGAAGTAATTAATAATTTAATAATTTAATAATTTTAAAAATTAATTAATGAAAATTAAAGTTTTCTTGAATATACTTTGGGGATTGGGGATTGGGGATTGGGGATTG
>CAKZZJ010000067.1 GCA_937885165.1 uncultured Caryophanales bacterium | reverse complement strand
CTTATCAAATGGCAGTTATATATCTGCAGCAAATAATAATTACGATTCTAATATATTATATTATTTTTACCAAGAAGCAGTAGTTTCTAGTGAAGATTCTTTCGATATGTCTAAAAATAATATTTATATTAGAATTACAACAGAAAATTATGAATTTATTGGTGCTAGTGCTACATTTGATGCAAATGAAACATATTATTTACCTAGCGCAGAATATGAATTATTAACTGATAATAGTGTTAATACTTATGCAACATATCCAACACTATATACAAGAAGTTATGTTGAAATAGATCATAATTCTTATGAACAGAATAAATATTATTATATTAATAATGGAGAATATGTTTTAGCAACCAATTCTACTGCAATAAGTTATGCAACATATCCGACATTCTATGAATCAAAAGAATTATATACAATTGAGACAGATACAGTTTCATCTGAAACATATGAACAAAATAAATATTATCTAAAAGGCAATTTTGAGGATTTAGGTAAACTTACTGAATCTGGATATAATGAAGCAATATCAAGCATTAGTAATAACGAAAATGATTATAAATATCTATATGTTCGTTCTGATGAATTATATAAAGTAAAATCAGGTATAGATTTAAGTATTAATCCATCTGATACATATGAAGGTAGTGGCGATTATTTATATGTAAGAGTTACAGAATATAAAGGCGGACTTACTTATTATAAATTAGATGATGAAGCTACAAATAATGGTTATTATTTAAGTAGTGCAAATCAGCTTTCAGATTATAAGATTGTTAATTATCCTGATTTCTATTCAATGACTGAGCTGTATAATATAGCTGAAGTTAACAAAGACAATTATGAAAAAGATAAATATTATGTATTATCAGATGATACATACGTTATAGCTGATAAAGAATATTATAGTTTATATGTTTCAACATCATATCCAACATTCTATGAATCAATAGGTCTTTATCCTACATTCTACCGTCGTCAGGGTGTTTATGAAACATTCTATGATGTAACAACTGGTACTGAATATCAGGAAGTATCAGCAATAAATAGTAATAAGCATATTGAAATTGATGCTAAATATGATTCTAGTAAGACATATTATCAATATACAAATGGAATGGATAGTGTTGCATTCAATAGTGTATATGACTACTTAAATTATACTGATAATCTTTATAATTCAACCGATTACACCATAGTAGGAGCAAGCGATGAATTCGTAAGCAGTAGAAAATATTATCTAAAATCATATAAATATAATAGTGATTCAACAATCACATCTGATACATTTATAGATGAAATAACAAATGGAATCTATGTTTTAACTAATAAATATGATTTAGTTGATTCAAATTATACATTCAGTCCAAGTGAAATATATTATAGAAAAGTTGAAGAATATACATTTGTTTCTTCAATCTTTGATGCTGCATCTTATAATTTATATAAGACTAATAAAGGTATAACTAATCTATATTATAAAGAATTTAATTTAATTAACAAAAATACATATTCATATGAATTAAATGAAATTAGTAATCTTTATAGTGCTTCATTTGAAGAAATAAATCTTGATCCTGAAACATATAAAGCTAATACATATTATATTAAAAATGGTTCTTCATATGAAATTTCAACAAATGATTTTAATGCTGAAGTTACATATTATGAGTTAAAATATATAGCAGTAACATTTAAGATTGTAGAAGACACCTTAAGTCAGGATGCAATTGATGAAGGCACATATTACATTAAGAATGCAAATGATAGATTCGTTATAGCAACAACTTATGCTCAAGATACAACTTATTATGAATTACCAGAATATAGTGTTAATATGTATTACACATATAATGGTGGTGAATATGAAGCTGCGACAAAAGAAAGTATTTTAGCATATTCAAGAATTTATATTGCTGATTCTTTATATAATGAAAATAATTATTATGAAGCAGTTAATTTAAGTGAAAGTGAATATAATATTTACACTAATCCTCTTTATGAACTTATAGATGACGAATATGTGATGCTTACAGATTATTATAAAGATTATGTAAATATTGATTTAACAGAAGATGTATATGATCTTTATAAACTAAATTATCTTCATGATAATGCTGATCTAGATAGAGTTTATTATAAAGATAATAATGGAGAATATCAGATATTTGATCCAACTGATATGGCATATGATACATATGAAGAAGTTAAATTGCTTGATTTTGAATTCTATGTAAGAAGAAAATATTATAAAGTTACAAATACAACTTATAATGCAGTTACAGTTAATGCAACATCATATTTCGCATTTGAAGAATTATATGTTGATGATAATGGTATTAAGCGTCTTGTTGATACAACAGTTGAAGCTTATGATAATCAATTAACATATTACACAAGAACATTAACATTTGAAGATGTTACTTCAAGTATTAATTCTCAGGTAGATATAAAGAGCTTTAATGGTGATTTATATTATTCTGAATTTGTAGTATATGAAAATGGTATATATTATATCTATGATGAATCTACAAAGACATATGTTCTTGCTAACTTGAATTATGATAATTATATTTATGAAGGCAAATTCTATAATTCATCAGTAAGTAATGTAGTAAGAGATATCTATATTCCAAAGACCGTAACAAGTGTTGGTGCTAGAGCCTTCTATAGTGCTGGAGATATTAAGAAATTATATTTCATGAGTGAAAATGCAACTGTTGGTATTTACACATTTGCTGAAGATACTGCACTTTCATATCTATATTATAGAAATAATGTATTAAGCAATTACATGTTTAGGAATGCAAAGATTAGCGAAGTACAGATGGATAGAGTATCAGTTATTTCTGAAGGTGCATTCTACAACAATGATTCACTTGTTAAATTTAATTTAACTGAATCAGGAGGAGAAAATATCTTCGAAACTGTTGTTAAGACAATAAAAGAAGGTGCATTCTATGATGCAGCATTATTTGAATATCCGCTTGATAAATATAGTGCAGAAAATTCAACTATTACTGAAATAAATATCGGTGCTTTCTATAATAATGATTCATTAGGTGGCTATGTATATAACGCATTTAATTCAACTTCTGTAACAAGCACTAATTTTGACTCACTTAGAAATAATCTTTATGTAGCATCTGATACAGTTAATTATTTTGAAGTAGACATTGCTGATGGCAATAAATATAATGCAATAAGTAATAAATTATATATTAAAAATGCAAGCGGTACTTATGTAGAAGTTAATAATCAAACTGAAAAAGATAATTATGATCCAACATTAACATATTATATTGGTGAAAAATATCAAAAAGTCGGTGTAAATGAATCATATTCAGAAAGTACACCATATTATCTTCTAAATTATGCTAAGACATCTACTCACAGCAAACTATATCTATATTTACCAGTTGGTTTAGTTAAATTAGGTACTAATACAACAAATTCTACATCTGATTCTACTGAATCAAGCGATGGTTCAACTGTAAGAGGCGTTGGTGCATTCGAAAATACTAATAATGTTATTAAAGTAACAATCATGTATAATGTTACTTCAGTTGGTACACGTGCATTTAGATATGATACACAACTAGAATATATTGATATGTACACTAAATATAGTGGTACATATATGTTCGCAGATGATACAGCACTTAAGAACGCTAATGCCAATACTGACAAACAGGAAATCAATACACCTAATTTGGTATAGATCGGAAGAGCGTCGTGTAGGGAAAGAGTGTAGATCTCGGTGGTTATAAAGTGCACCTTCGTAGATTCCAGAAAATGTTTATAGAATATACGAAGGTGCACTTTATAACTGTACAAATTTATCTAATATCAATTATGGCTATAAGCTTGAAATGATTTATCAAGCAACCAAGCCAGCAGCATCTCAACTTGATGCTTATGCATTCTTCAATGTTGGAGGCGTTAAATATATTACTATTCCTGATAGTGTTACAAGTGTCGGTTATGCAGCATTTGGTGGTACTTCATCACTTCAGGTATTAACTATTCCGTTTGTCGGAACAGAACGTGGTAATAATAATTCACAATATGCTACATTAAATTATACATTCTATAACGGCTCATTTACAAATAGCTACCAGGCAGCAGGTGGTAACTATATTTATGCATATTTACCATTATCACTACATACAGTAAATGT
>CAKZZJ010000066.1 GCA_937885165.1 uncultured Caryophanales bacterium | reverse complement strand
TCTGCTTTGCGAGATATTCCGAAAGCTCTGTCTGCGGGGTAATGGGATAACCGAAGAAGCATTTGCAGCCTGCACGGATTGCAGCCTCGGCAAGTGCTTCATTGCCTTTCATCAGTACTTTTTCCAATTGAAGCACATCCTTTCCTTATTTTTCGATGATGATGGCACAATCCGGACACATCATAGCGCACATGGCACAGCCGATACAGGCACTTTCATCCGTACAGCAGGCGGTGAATACGCCTTCCTTGTTGCGTTTCTCATGCTGAATCGCGACAATGTGCTTCGGACATGCGGTTGCGACAACGGTATCCTTGTTGAGCTTCGAGTTAAGCTTAAGATACTTGGAAATGATATATATAATTCCGTCTCCGTCAACTAACTTGCCCTGCTCGTCAACCATCATACATCTGTCTGCATCTCCGTCAAATGCGAATCCGACATCAAGGTTGTTCTTAACGACATATTTCTGCAAAATCTCCGGACGGGTGGAACCGCATTTAACGTTGATATTCTCGCCGTCCGGATGATTGTTGATCGCGAACACATCGGCACCTAAAAGATTGAATATGTTGGAGGCTATTGAAAATGATGCACCATTAGCGCAGTCAAGTCCAATCTTGTATCCTCTAAATGACTCCTTAGGAATGTCGATAAGATGCTTGACATACTCATTCCTTCCGAAAATGTAATCGTAGCATTTGCCTGTATCAGAGCTTGCCTCCAAATAAAAAGCTCCGTCTATATAGTCCTCGACTTCCTTCAAGAAGTCGTCCTTCATCTTGTCACCATTGCTGTCGATAATCTTGATTCCGTTATCATGATATGGATTGTGGCTTGCTGTAATCATAATACCACCAATACAATTAAAGTTTCTAACTGCATATGATAATTCAGGAGTAGGTCTTAATGCTTCAAATAAGAATACTCTGAAACCTAGTGAAGTCAACACTTCAGCACTTTTTCTAGCAAATTCTACTGAAAAATGACGGTTATCATGGCTTATTGCTACACCACGTGACTGAGCTACTTTAGATTGTTTTAATAAATATCTACCAAAGCCTAGGGTTGCTTTTTCTACGATATAGATATTCATTCTGTTAGTTCCACATCCTAAGATACCTCTAAGTCCTCCGGTACCAAATTCAAGATCATTAGTAAAGGCTTCTTGTAAGTCTTGATCAGTCATACCATCAAGTTCTTTTTTTAAAGCTGGATCCAATCCTTTAAAATCTTTCCATACTTTAGCTTTTTCTAAATAATTCATTTCGTATCTCCTTTTTTCTCTTTTTTCTATTATATAGTATTTTGGTAATTTTTTCAACTATGATAAATGATTTATCATAATTAACGAAAATAATGTGAAAATACACTTGATTATTTAAATTTTTAAAATAATATGCTATAATTTTGTAGATTTTTGAAATGAAACATTAAATGGGGTGTTAATTTAATGAGAAAAATAAAAAAGATTATCGGATTAATGTTAGTATTTCTAGGTGTTATTTCTTTAAGTTCATGTTCTTTGATTGACAATTTAATTGTAAGAACATCTTCTATTACAACTACTGATACGCCTACAACAACATCACTTACTCCTTCATCATCTACAAATAAAAAGACATCTACTACTTCAACAAGAAGTAATGTAGATGGTTATATAGTTACATTTGAATGTAACAATGGAACTAAATATAATGAGGTATTTACAAATAAAATAACCAAACCTTCAGATCCTGTTAAAGCAAATGCTTCATTCTTATACTGGTCAAGTGATGAAAAATTAACTACTGAATATAATTTTTCAACTAAACTTACATCAGATATGACACTTTATGCCAAATATTCTATCGATTACAAGAGTCTTACAAATGACTTATCAACATCAAAAATTAAAGCTAATGTTCAGATAAATCACACAAACCAAAGAAGTGTATTTTCTTCTTCTAGCAAATCAATAGGTAGTGGTACAATATTCTATTCTGATACAAGTTATTATTATATTCTTACATGCCATCATGTAATATATCCTGAGAATGGGAATATAGAATATTCCACTTATTCAGTTTATGATTGTTATGATCAAGAATATAAAGATGCAAAATTATTATATCGTGATGTTAATTATGATCTTGCTATATTAAGAATAAATAAGCTTACTTCTACTACTAAAATACCTGAAGTTATAACTTTAGGTAACGATTGTTATTTAAATGAAGAAGTTATAGCTATCGGTGAACCACATGGTCAGACCAATACTATTACTTATGGTACATTTATTAATTGGTATAATTTTAGTCCTGATTTAGAGACAATTAATGAATCAAATGTTAACTTTGAAGTTATCGCCCATGATGCACATATAGATAGTGGTTCATCAGGTGGTGCACTACTTGATACTAATTTTAATTTAATCGGTGTCAATTTCGCATCAGGTACTAGTTCAAAAGGAACTTACTCATACGCTATACCAATTTATAAGATAAAGGATTTCTTAGCTAATGCAGATGATGAATTAGGACTAAATTTATAAAAAAACAAAACTTTCATTTTTGAGTAAAGTCAAATTTGAAAGTTTATTTTTTTTCATCTAATATTGATTTAATATAATTCATAAAATAATTTCTTACATCATAACCTAGTGCCATATAGGCATTAAAGCCAGCATTAGTATTAGCTTCACAAAATAAAAATGAATCTTTATTAAATACAAAATCAACACTTATTATTTCGCCTTTTAAGGCGTTTTTTATTTTTAATGCGTCATCAACAATTTTTTTTGGTATATCAATATTATAGCCTTTACCGCCTTTTCTTAAATTAGATTTAAAGCTATGATCATTTTTCCTCATAACAGGTGCGATTAATGTATCACCTGCAAAATATAATCTTAAATCTTTTCCATATGAATCAGCTATAAATTCCTGAACTAAATAATCTTCTTTATTTATATTTCTTTTTATAAACCAGAACTTAAATTTTGATTTTATTAGATAAATGTTTCTTCCTTGAAGACCATAACGTTCTTTTATTATAAAAGGAAGACCATATTTTTTCTTTATATCATCAAATGTTAAGTTATTTAATAATTCTCCTCTTATTTGCGGAATATCAAGTTTTTTAACTTCCATATGTGCTAAATATTTATCTTTAGCATATTTTATAGCATATGAAGAATTTATAACTCTTATATTGTGTTTTTCAAAAAATTCAGCAAATTCGATATGATTACATCTTAAGAAAACAATCTTAGGAAAATCATTTTCTTCGTTTTTTTGATAATATAAAATATCATCTTTTATTTCAAAATCATCATAGAACCTTAATTCTGCATCAATTTCATGTTTTAGTGCTTCATCAAGCATCCTTGTTGCAGGATTTTCATTTTCAACATATCTAGTTGAATAAATTATCCATAAATCTTTCATGATAATTCCTCAAGTTTAGCTAAGAAGTCTTTAAAATATTTTGGTAATTCTGAATCAAATTCCATCCACTCATTTGTATAAGGGTGATAAAATCCGATAGTTTTGGCATGTAAAAACTGACCATCATCACCAATTACTTTTCTTCTGCCATATATTTTATCACCAACAAGTGGATGACCAATATATTCAAAATGAACTCTTATTTGATGAGTTCTTCCTGTTTCAAGCTTACATGAAACTAAAGTAAAATCTTTATATCTTTTTAAAACAGTAAAATTAGTTACAGCATTTTTACCTTCTTTATCAACAGCCATCTTTTTCCTATCAAGTTTGCTTCTTTTTATGGGTGCGTTTATTCTACCTAAATTATTTTCAATATTACCATAAACTAAAGCTATATATTCTCTTTTGCAGCTATGATTTTTTAATTGTTCTGTTAATGACTTGCTAGCAATATCATTTTTGGCAATCATCAGTAATCCTGATGTATCTTTATCTATTCTATGAACTATTCCTGGCCTTATAGTGCCATTTATTGATGATAAATCATCCATTTCATATAATAGCCCACTGACTAATGTATGCTCAAAATTACCAGCGCCAGGATGGACAACCATACCCTTTGGTTTATTTACTACGGCAACATATTCATCTTCATATACTATATCCAAATTCAAATCTTCTTTTTCAAGATTCAATTCTTTTTCTTCTGGTATATTCAATATTATTTCATCATTTTCTTTTAACAAATATGATGGCTTTTCATTATTGTTGTTAACTATTACATTACCTTCATTAATAAGCTTTATTATATAACTTCTGCTTAAATTTTCATTTAATAGGGCTAAGGCTTTATCAAGCCTTTGACCTTCATATTTCTTTTCAATCAAGAATTTTTGGCTTTGCATCCTTCTTTTTTCTCCAATCTTCAAGGAAGATAACATCAATTGCTAGCATTATAACACCAGTAATCAGCATTGTATCAGCTAAATTAAAAATCGGGAAGCTACTATCTTTACTAAATAACTGAATGAAATAATCAAAAGGCTTAAAATCAATCATATCGATAACGCCTGGTCTTGCTGAACTTAAAGGACTAATAGATATCGCTCTATCTATTAAATTACCAAAACAGCCACAAAAACAAAATACTATGGATAAGCTTCTCCATTTCGCTTTTTTCCAGTCACTTTTTAATAAGAAATATAGAAAAACCACTGATGCAACAGAACTTATTAAAACAAGTAGCCATGTCATATCATTAAGCATACTCCAGGCTGCACCTTTATTATATACTTTAGTTATAGTTAAAAAATTAGGTATTGCTTCTACTTTTTCATTGGTAGAAACAAATTTTTCAACTAAATATTTAGTTCCTTGATCAAGCATTAAGAAAACAAAAACTAGTATTAAAGTTATGTACATTAAATTACCTCCATTAGAATCAAAATTATATAAATTAAAAATACAACTATAGCTTCAAAAATAATATGTGTAAAAGGTAGTACATATATATCTTTTATTTTGCCTTTTGTAATACCAATATCATAAAATAATTCAAATAAATATAAGAATAAAATGATATCTAAAGCTATGAAAAAAGCTGTTAATCTGACATAATCTTTAAAAATTAACAAGTTAATTAAGATTATAGCAGGTATTGATATAATCATAAATGAAAATAATAATGAAAAAATAAAAATACCAAATTTGTTTTTGAATTTTAGATTATCATCTTCCATCTGGTAGGATTCATTGATTTCTTTATAAGTTTTTAAAGTCATCTTTATAACCCTCCTTCAGATAATTTATGCAATCATAAAATGTATCTACTTTTATTAATTTCATTTTATTTCTATTCGGTATAGAATTATATGATTCTAATGCATCTATATAATTGCCTGATACACAGAAAAACACATCTACATCATCATCGATTGCAGTAGGAATTTTTTCTCTTATGCCACCAATCATACCGACATTGCCATTTATATCGATTGTCCCTGTTCCGGCTATTGAAAGTCCGTGAGTAAGATCTTCTTTAGTTAGCCTATTATATATAGATAAACTCTGTAATAATCCTCCTGATGGACCTCCTACAGCATTATCATTTAGTTTATACTTAGGTAAAGCATTATCTATATTAAATCTTGGGTACCCATAATATCCTTCGCCTTCAGCAAGGGTAATTTCCATTTCTTTATCATCTCTAATTATGATACATTTATCACCGATTTTTGGGTTTCTTATATTATTTAATAATAAATCCATATCATCGTTTGTAATATCATTCATACCTATTATTTTATCACCTATTTTAAACTGACTATCAACTGATTTATAGGTTATATCATATGAATAAAATTCATAATCTAAAATGATATCGGAATCATCTTTTTTTGCTTCATTATAAGCTAAAATAAGAGATGATTCGATACTTGAATAATATTGTATTTTAGATGCTTTATAAGAATCGATATCAGATATCTCTTGACTTGCTTTACTTAATTCTCCTCTTTCAATTTTAGGATCCATATCAGCAAGTATATTCTGAAATATAGTTGATTTTTGCATACTGATAACATATATTGTTGAAAATTTGCCTTCTTGATTATTATCAGTATCAATTTCAATTACACTTTCAAAAGGCATAGTATCACCTTTTAAAGTCAAATATGAATTTGTTCTTGTACCACATAAAACCCATACAGGTATAAATATAAGTATAGTTAATATGATAAGTGGGTAAAATCTTTTTAATAAATAAATCATTTTATTTCTACTGAAAGATCTTTCATCTTTTCATATGTGATTCCTGCTGATTCAAGCATTCTTTTAGATGCTATATTCATATCAGTACCACTATCTTTGTCAGATAAATATACTACTTTTTTTATTCCAGACTGAATAATTAGTTTGGCACATTCATTACATGGAAATAAAGTAACATATAATGTGCATCCTTTTAATGCGCTACCATTTCTCGTATTCAAAATTGCATTGAATTCAGCATGACAA
>CAKZZJ010000065.1 GCA_937885165.1 uncultured Caryophanales bacterium | reverse complement strand
AGAGCTATGGCAATAAGAAAATTAGAGGAAAAGATAAATGAAAATCTTATTAATTTCTGATTCACATGAAAGAAATATTAATCTTGATTTTGATAAATATGATTATATATTTCACGCTGGAGATTATGGAAGATCAAGAGAATTACTTATGAAGCACAATGCAATTTTCGTGTGCGGTAATTGTGATATGTATGGTGATGACGATAATTTTATAACCATCAATGATATAAATTTTTATATTACACATGGCCATATATATAAAGTAAAATATCAGATGGGAAGCTTATATCTAAGAGCTAAAGAAGTAGGAGCTGATATTGTTATTTTCGGGCATACTCATAAAGAATTTTATGATGTATATAATAATATAACATTCATAAATCCTGGTGCTTTTAACAATTATTCATATGCAGAAATAATTGATAATGAAATAATATTTTATAAAGATAAAATGGTTTATAAAAAATTTGAATTAGAGAAGAAGATGATATAAATTGGATAATTTATTGTTTACACTCAATGCTATCTTGCCTATTTTAATACCTATAATGGTCGGATATTTTTTAAAGAGAATCGGATTTTTTAAAGATGGCTTTTTAGATGGTGCCAACAAACTTGTTTTTAAAGTTTTAATTCCTGTTCTTTTATTCTCAAATTTATATTTAGCTGATTTATCCCAAATTGATTTTGCATTCTGCGGAATATGTGCTTTAGCCATATTAATATTATTTGTTATTGGTATTTTTATCGTAATGCTGATAAAAGATCCTAAACAAAAAGGTGTTGTTCATCAGGCTTTATTTAGATCTAATTACGCCATTATCGGTATACCTCTTGCTACACTTTTAGGTGGAAGTGATGCTGGTGCGATGGCGAGCGTTGTTGCTGCTATATCTGTTCCGATATTCAACATATTAGCTGTAATTGCATTATCAATATATGATAAGGGTGAAGATAATAAAGTATCAGTAAAAAATGTGCTTTATAAGATTGTAACCAATCCGCTTATTATCGGTGTTTTATCAGGAATTGTTGTATGCCTTATAGGAATGGGTATTGATAAACTTACAGGAATTGATGGGACACTAAAATCATTATTTACTAATTATGAAATTTATGATGATGGTATACTTACTAATGATAATCTAAAATATAATTTGGTTGACTTGTCATTTGTAGGAACATCTATAAATTATATCGGCAGGTGTGCTACTCCTATAGCCTTGCTTGTATTAGGAGGTAAATTTGAATTTAGTGCTATAAAAGAATTATTTAAACCTCTTAGTATCGCAGTTTTAATGAGGATAATCATTACACCTGTGGTTGCACTTATAGTATTTTATTTCTTAGGATATAAAGATTCTACATCATTTGCGATATTGATTGCGCTTTTTGCTACTCCTGTTGCAGTATCTAGTGCCCCTATGGCAGCCCAGATGGGACAAGATGAAAAGCTTGCAGGTCAGATTGTTATCTGGACAAGTGCTCTTTCAACATTTTCGCTTTTTGCGATAATTATGATTTGTAGTGCCATAGGAATTTTTTAATTAGATTTTATAATTATTTCAAAAAAAGAACTGTAATTTCAAATCTTTTCCGATTTTGTTTTACAGTTCTTTTATTCTTAAATTTTTTCTGATACCATCGCTTTAAATTTTTCCAAATCCTCAAAATGCTCAAATCTAGCAATATAAAATTCATTACCCATAGCCTTTGCTATATATGGTAAATTATTATCATGCATCTGGATAAAAGGATATTGTAATTTTATATCATTAAATGAATATTTATATTTGAATCTATCGCGTCTTCCGTAATAGAAGCAGTAATATTTAGGATAATCAAGTTTGACATTTAGAATCTTATTATAACAGATAATATCTGCATATATTTGATAAGTATCAACTGACTGACCAAAATTAATCATATCAGGCGCGAAACCACCTGGTGGACGCATGTTAACCTCTAAAGCTACAATATCTCCTACCTTGCCAAAATTTTTCTTAGCTTTGGTTAATCTAAAGAATTCAAGATGAAAATATCTTGATTTGATATTGAATGCTTTTAACACTCTTTTACCAACATCAAGCAAATCTTTTGGTACCTCTTTATTTACATAGAAGGATACCTCAAGATTTTCATTTACTATATCCATAATTGAAGGTGGAAATATTTCATTATCACAAAATACTGGTTCTGAATTATTATCGCAAATTCCATCAAATGAAATGATGTTCCCCTCGATGAATTCTTCCATAATGTATGGGACTTTAAAGCCTACTTCATAAAATTTCTTTAAATCTTCTTCAGAATTTATTTTATATGTTGCCTCAGCCCCAACACCTACATCTGGTTTTT
>CAKZZJ010000064.1 GCA_937885165.1 uncultured Caryophanales bacterium | reverse complement strand
ATTCATCTACAGCTAATAAAATAGTATCATATATGTATTCTGATTCTTCGCTAATGTCACCTAAATCTTCTTTAACAGCATTAATGATTTTTTCTGATTCTATATAGCTTAAGCTCATATCTACACCTGGTGTAGTTCAAACATCCAATACAATGATACAGGCACTTCATCGCTAAAGGAGTTTTTCATCCATTGCCACCCATGTCTATAAAAGTCGATTTCAGCATTGAATTCTTTGCAAAAATCATTCATATCAAAGTTGCACATTTTGTCATCTGTACTCCAGATTCTGATATAATTATAATCTAAAATACGAGCTGTAACTTGAATATCATGGTCTGCAAACCATGTTTCTATAGCATCGATTAAAACTTCTTCAATACGATATTTTTCTTGTTGAGCTTTAACTAATTCATCAAAAATTTCATTATTATTCATTTAATCCCCCCTGATAAAATCTAATGGTATAGCATAATGATGTCTAATATCAGTTAATGGTGTGATATAATTAATCGCAGATGGATTAATTCCTAGCATACCAGTAACACTATATGTATCGATATCATCATTAAAAATCATAAAAATTACATCATCTTCCAATGACACTTTACAAGGTATTGGTAATAAGTCTTCTACAATTTTCACTAATTCTGAACATGCTTTATCATATTGGTAAACACCATATAGCATGCCTTTCTCTCTATTTAGTTTTCGCATTTGTATCACAAAACCTAACCACGAATGATATACGTAAAATATTTTCTAAATTAATAACTGTATCATTAGATAATAAAGCATCTTGATAACTAATAATAACTCGTTCTTTGTCTGTTTTGGTTTTAGGCATTATTTTAATACCTGTATACTCATTTGCATCAACATTAAAGCTGCCTATCGGTAATTGTAATTCTAAATCAAACCAAGCACCGACATCATGTGCAGTATGCATTAGTTTAATTAATTTTTCCATATCTTCTTTAGCAACTGGTTTTGATTCTTGAGTATCAGATTCATCAATTTCCATTCTTAACATATCTTTTTTTAATCTTTGAAACATTATTACTCCATCTCCTTAATAATATCATTGATATACAGCTCAACTAAATCATAAAATCCATCTTCAATTGGCTGCAAACCAACATTCTTTTCTTTAATAAAGTCATTATAAAAATCAAAACAATCCACAACAGTATCATAAATTTCTTGTGTATCTGTTGGCTTATTGATTGATTGAATTAATTGCTGACATATTTTCTGAACCATTAGTATAGGAATATCATTAACTCCTTCTTGATAATCATATATTGTTGACAACAATATATCAAATTGTTTTTCATTTGACAATAACATCCATACACCATTATTGAGCATTAGGTTTTACTTCAATATGATTAATAACATTAGTATTAATAACTACTATATAATCATTATCAGCATTAGCTATCATCATCGCTCCATCGCCTACATTAATTTTATCGTCAACAGTTACAAAAAAAACTTGTTCAGGAGTATAGATATCCATAAAATTACTATCATTTAACAAATCTACACAGTCCTGAATAATAGAAGCATTTGTAAATTTATTATAATGCCAACTAGTCATTTTAACACCTAATCACAATAATATTTTTGTCCAATGAAATTAATATCTCTATTATTTAAAGATTTTACTAATTCATCAGCAACACTTTGTATATGTTCATAAGTTTCTTCATCAAAATGCAATTTCATAATATCTTGACACATTTTATTGTTATGAATATATAAAATATGTCCTCTTTTAACTACACTATATTTTTGAACACTTTTGATAAAATTTTTTGATAACTCTTCAATAGAAAATTTTTCTATTGGTGCTGTTTCATTCTCATTATCCAAGTTAACAATATCAGTTTCTATATATTTGTCTGCTTGTTCATGAGATAACCATTTTAAAAATTCACCTGCTGTATACTTATGTAATATATCATCCATATAATCCCTACCTTTTTATTACTTTTAACATTATTGTTATTCTATCTCTATGTTGTTTAATTTTAAAAATTTTAATATCAGGGAGTCTTTCATAAAAATAATGTATATCCAACACAGCGTACCGACGTGGACAAATATGAATCCTAAAACAGCCATGATTATATCTACTGATAATATAATCTTCACCTTGTCTTAAGTTATTCTCTCCTAATACATCAATAACTCGATTAAAAATTTCTACTTCATTCATTGTTATCATCATCGCCACTTTGTTGAGCATATTGCATAATTTCATTATAGGCATCAATTTCGCACATTAAATAAATATTATATACACCCCTGTGTATATTGCTGTTATTCGTTTCTTTAACGATACCAACAGTATTATTACTTAATTCTGCAATTTTATTATGAATTTT
>CAKZZJ010000063.1 GCA_937885165.1 uncultured Caryophanales bacterium | reverse complement strand
AACTATGCAATAAAAAACGCAACCAAAAACAGCCTTATTTTATTTGATGAATTAGGTAGAGGTACAGCAACCTACGATGGTATGGCCTTAGCCTGGGCAATACTTGAATATATTCATGAAGTAAAAGGTGCTATAACTTTATTTTCTACTCACTATCATGAATTAACAACCTTAGAAGGTAAATTAAAAAGATTAAAGAATGTTCATGTTGAAGCAAAAGAAGAAAATGGCAAGGTCTTATTCTTACACAAAGTTTTAGATGGGCCTACAGACAAAAGCTATGGTATTAATGTTGCATCCCTTGCAGGAGTCTTTTAAAAAGAAGTATGATTCTTTTAGAAGAATTTGAAAAAAATGGCAATAAAAAGGAAATAGAATTAAATTTATTTAATTTTAATGAATATGATAATAAAGAAGAAGTAAAAGAAAGTGTAAAAGAGGATTTAATATCAAAAAGATTAAACGAAATCAATATCAATGAAATATCCCCTCTAGAAGCATTAAATATTTTATCAGAACTTAAGGATATAAATAATGGGTAATATTAAATTAATGGATCCTAAAACTTATGGTCTTATCGCTGCCGGCGAGGTAGTAGAAAGACCAGTAAGTGTAGTCAAGGAATTAGTTGAAAACTCAATAGATGCCAAAGCTACATCAATTAAAATCTATCTTAAAAATGGTGGAATTGATGAAATAGTCGTAATTGATGATGGCATAGGTATGGATAAAGAAGATGTTTTAGCATCTTTTTTACCACATGCAACATCTAAAATTAAAAACAGCTATGATCTATATAGAATTTCAACTCTTGGCTTCAGAGGAGAAGCAATTTCATCTATTAGTTTAGTATCTAAAATGACAATATCATCATCACTTGATGGTATAAAAGGATATAAGGTTACATATAAAGACGGGAATAAAATCGATGAAGGTATTACAAATATCAATAAAGGCACCAAAGTTGAAGTAGAAAAATTATTTATAAATGTTCCCGCAAGATTAAAATATTTATCAAATGCGAAAAAAGAATTATCTAGTATAATCTTCATCATAAATAAATTATCTATTGCTAATCCTGATGTATATTTTGAACTTCATAATGATGGAAAGATGATTTATCAGACATCAAAAACCAGGACTATAAAAGATTTGATCGCGAGAATTTATGGACTTAATGAAGCAAAAAATATATACAATACTGAAATACAAAATGATGGATATAAGCTTATGATTTATTTAATCAAGCCCGAATATTATCGCTCAACCAAACTGGAAGTTACAACGATAGTTAATAATAGATACATAAAAAATTATGCAATCTCTAACGCTTTTATCGAAGCATTCAAAACTTACCTGCCTATATCTAAATATCCTATAGGTATTATATATTTAAATATCGACCCACTTTTGATTGATGTAAATATCCACCCTGCAAAAACAGAAATAAAAATATCAATTGAATCTGACATTGCTAAAATTGTTTATGATAATACTAAAAAATTATTAGAAGATATCATTCATATACCTTCAAGAAATATAGATTTAAATCCAGGGTATATAAAACAAAATATATTTGATGAAAATAATGATTTAGCATTTAATGATAATATAAATATTCCTTATGTATCACATGCTAAAGATATTAAGAGAGATGATAATCCTTTTTTTGATGATGAAAAATCATCATATGATTATGTAAAAGATAATACTGATATAAAAATAGAAGAAAATAATATATCTACTGAAAAATTACCATATATGGAATATGTAGGTAATTTATTTTCTACATATTTAATATTTGAAAATGAAGAAGGCATGTTCTTAGTCGATCAGCATGCTGCGGCAGAAAGAATCAATTATGAATATTATAAAGATAAATTATCAGATACTAATCAGCCCATAACTGATCTTTTAACACCAATCATCTTATCATTCAAAAAAGATGAGGCAATATTTGTAGCTAATAATCTTGATAAATTTAAAAATGTTGGCTTCACATTAGATGAAATAGATGATAATTCATTTGTTTTAAGATCTATACCACTGTGGGCAAAACTTGATAATATAAATGAAATCATCTACGATATTTTAAATTTATTGATAGAAAATAAAGAAATTGATATATTTAAATATCGTGATGAAATCGCAAAACAAATTAGTTGTAAGGCATCTATTAAAGCTAATCATAGGATATCAAATGATGAAATAGATGTCCTTATGAAAAGACTTGCCAAGTGTAAAAATCCATATACTTGTCCACATGGAAGACCTACAATCATCAAATTTAAAAAGAGTGAACTTGAAAAGATGTTTGAAAGGATACAGTCTAAATGAAAAAAGTAATCATTATTACTGGTCCTACAGCTATAGGTAAAACTAAAATATCAATTGAAGTTGCAAAATATTTTAATTTTGAAATTATAAATGGTGATTCAGTGGCTGTCTATAAAAGACTCGATATTGGCAGTGCCAAACCAACCCCTGAAGAACAAGGTGGAATAAAACATTATTTAATTGATATTAAGGATGTTAATGAGGGTTATAGCGTATATGATTTTCAGCATGATGCTAGAAAGATAATTAATGAGTCAAATGATATCAAAATAATATGTGGCGGAACAGGATTATATTTATCAAGTGTTATTTATAATTATGAATTTAAAGCTAAAAAAAGAGATGAAGATGAAGCTTTAAAATATGAAAATTATTCAAATATGGAACTATATAATCTTTTACTTGAAAAAGATCCTAATATAGATAAAGAAAAAATTCATCCTAATAATCGTAAAAGAGTATTAAGAGCTATAGAAGTGATAGATGATACTAATAAATCAATTCAGTCATATAATAAGAAAAATGAAAAATTATACGATTATTATATAGTCTATCTAAATATGGATAGAAATATATTATATGAAAGAATAAATAAAAGAGTTGATTTAATGTTTGAAGAAGGCTTATTAGATGAAGTCAAAATGTTATATGATGAAAAAGTTTATCCTCACGCTATAGGCTATAGTGAGTTAAAAGATTATTTTGATTCTAAAATAACACTAGATGAAGCCAAAGAAGAAATAAAGAAAAATACAAGACATTTAGCTAAAAGGCAGCTTACCTGGTTTAATCATCAACTCGATACTCATTTTTATAATGTAGATTTAGATAATATCGAAAGCACGATAAATAATATTATTGCTGATTTAAAGGAGTGGCTTAAATGAAGATATATTTAATTGGTTTACCTGGATCAGGTAAATCAACCATCGGTTCATTGCTTGCGAAAAAATTAAATTATGAATTTATTGATACCGATACTTATATTGAAGAAAAAGCAATGATGTTTATTGATGAAATATTTTCTTCTTACGGAGAAGATTATTTTAGAGCCCTTGAAATAAATGCATTAGAAGAATTAAAAGAAAAAGATAATGTTATCATATCTACAGGCGGAGGCATCATAAAAAACAAGGAAAACAAAAAACTTATGGATGGTGTTATCATCTATTTAGATGTTGATTTAGATGAACTTGATAAAAGAATTAAAAACAGTAATATAAAAAGGCCTTTATTAGAATATAAAACTATTTATGATATTTATAATGAAAGAAAAGAATTATATGAATATTTTTCAGATATGAAAATCAAAAATGATGATAAAGAAGAAGCTATAAAGGAGATTTTAAAATCTTTATGAAAAAAATTAAAATAATCAATGGACCAAATTTAAATATGCTCGGTAAGAGGAATGAAGAACATTATGGATTAATGAGTCTTGATGATATCAATAATTTAATATTAAAAGAAAATAATAATGAATTTGAAATCTCTTTTTTTCAGTCAAATCACGAAGGTGAAATCATTGATGAAATTCAAAATTCACTTGATTATTATGCAATAATCATAAATGCCGGAGCCTATACACACACAAGTTTGGCTATTCATGATGCCCTAGAAATATACAAAGGAATAATAATTGAAGTTCATTTATCAAATGTTGATGAAAGAGAAGATTTCCGCAAAATTAATTTTATAAGGGATTTAGCTCAAATTACATTTCAAGGAAAAAAAGAATATAGCTATGTTGATGCAATAAAATATTTGAAAGCAATAAAATAATATGTTATAATTTATTTCAGTTTAAAAACAAGGAGTTACAAAATGATTAATGTTAATGATTTAAAGAATGGTGTAGTCATCGAATATGATGGCAAATTAATGCAAATATTAGAATTTATGCATGTACTTCAAAACAAAGTTGCATATGTAAGAGTTAAAATGAAAGACTTAAGAACTGGTGCTGTTACTGAAACTGCATTAAAGGGTTCTGATTCATCTTTTAAAAGATGTTTCATAGATAAAAGAGATATGCAGTACCTTTATAATAGCGGTGATGCATATGCATTTATGGATATGGAAACATATGATCAAATTGAAATACCAGCTGAACGTCTCAACTGGGAAAAGAATTTCTTACTTGAGAGTATGGTAGTTTCAATCACTATGTATGAAAATGAAATATTAGGTGTTGTTTTACCAGATAAGGTTGAACTTGAAGTAACTGAAACAGAACCAGCAGTAAAAGGTGATACTAAGACTAATGCCCAGAAGGATGCAGTAGTTGAAACTGGCTTTGCTGTAAAAGTACCTATGTTCATAGAAAAAGGTGAAAAAATTATTTTATCTACTCAAACTGGCAAATATGCCGGAAGAGCATAATATTTAGGAGTATTAAATGGAAACTGAACCGTCGAGTTTATTTATTAGTTTTTTAGCTCAGGCTGAATTTGATGGCTTACTTTTTGCCGTCATGATTATACTTATTATATTATCTGCATTTTTCTCTATGTCAGAAACAGCATATACTACTGTATCTGAAACAAAACTAAAAGTTGCTGCAGAAAACAAAGAAAAAGGTTCTAAAAAAGCAATTTATTTATATGAACATTATGATAAGACCCTGACAACCTTGCTTATTGGCAATAATTTAGTAAATGTAGCATTATCAACAATTGCTGTTATCTTTTTTACTAAACTAGCAGTAGATGAAAATATTGTAGGTTTAGTATCTACTGCAGTCATAACTATAATATTATTAATCTTTGGAGAAATAATTCCAAAGATGATTGCCAAACTACATCCAGAAAAAATCTGCTTAATGTTTAGTATCGTTATCTATGTAATTTCTTATATCTTCTTCCCATTTATAATGATGTTTGTCGGCTTACAGAAACTATTTTCTCGTAGAATAAAAGATGACAACAATATGGAAAAAGAAGAATTAGAAGTTATAATTAAGGATTTAAAAGATAATGGAGAAGTTGAAGAATCAGAAGCTGAAACATTGCAGAATGTTTTAGATATGAAAGAAAGAAGTGTAGAAGATATAATGGTACCAAGAATTAAAGTAAGTGCCATTGATTATGACTCAACACTTGAAGAAGTAAAAGACTTCATGCTTGATAATACATATTCAAGAATACCTGTATATAAAAAAGATAAGGATCATATTGTAGGTATCCTTTATGAAAGAGACTTTTTCCCGGCGATAGTTAAAAATCCCAAAACCAGCTGGCGTAAACTTATAAGACCAGTTAAATTTGTATCAAAGACGATGAAGACTGATAATCTTATTAAGGAATTACAGATCGCTAAAACACATCTTGCAGTCGTAGTAGGAGAATATGGTGATACACTAGGTATAGTCACGATGGAAGATGCACTTGAGGAGCTTGTTGGTGAAATTTATGATGAGCACGATATCCTTGGTGCTAATGATATTAAATTTGAACAAGTCTCTGAAAATGAATATATAGTTGATGCTGAAATATTTGTTGATGATTTATTTGACAAACTAAATATTGGTGATATTCCAGAAGATGTACCATCAAAATTATCAGGTTGGATATTAGAAAATTGTGAGTCACTTCCTAAAGAAGGATATAGCTTTAATTATCTTGCTTCCTATACAAAAGAAGATGAGGAAGGCGAATATGAAGATTACAACAAGATTGTAGTTATCACAATTGAAGAAGTTAAGGACAGAGCGATAATTCTTGCTAGAATTAACTTGCGTGATGCAACCGAAGAAGAGATTGAAGAATATGAAGAGGATTAGGATTTTTCCAAATCCTTTTTATATTATCCTGCAAAAACTTTTTTAAATATTGTTTTACAATATTGAAAAAAAATTATCTTTAATGTAAAATTAAAAAAGGGGGTCATGAAAAATGATTTTTGATTCACAAATAGATGAAATAGAAAGAGCCCAAACAAAGATAAAAGTTATCGGAGTTGGCGGAGCAGGAAAGAATGCTTTAAACCATATGGTTGAAAATGAAGTCCGTGGTGTTGAATTTATCGCTGTCAATACAGATGCACAGGATTTAAAATCAACTCACGTTGATCATAAATTACTAATCGGTAAGACTAAAACAAGAGGTCAGGGTGCTGGTGGAGATCCTGTTGTAGGAAAAGAAGCCGCACTTGAGGCAGAAGATGATATCCATGAGATGATAGGTGATTCTCAGATGGTAATAATCACCTGTGGTATGGGTGGTGGAACTGGTACTGGAGCGGCACCAGTTATTGCCAAAATTGCAAGAGAACATGGTTGTCTTACACTTGCAATATGTACTAAACCCTTTAATGATGAAGGTCCTTTAAGAATGGAAAGAGCTTTAGCCGGAATCGAAGAAATGAAAAAGTATGCTGATTCCATCATCATTATTCCTAATCAGAGACTTTTAATGATGTTACCAGTTGGTACACAGTGGCTTACAGCACTAAAAGAAGCAGATAATGTATTAAGAAAAGCTGTTCAAGGTATATCTGAAATAATTACTGTACCAGCTCAGATGAATGTCGATTTCGCCGATATTAAATCTGCAATGAAGGGTAAAGGTGCTACTTTATTTGGTATTGGTATTGCAAGAGGAGCGAATAGAGCAGTTGAGGCAACAAGACTTGCTATACATAATCCGCTTCTTGAAATTACAATTAATGGCGCTACTGATGCGATAGTTCACATCACTGCAAGCGAAACTGTAAGTCAAGATGAAATATCACAAATTACATCAGAAATAAAAGCTACAAGCGGCAGAAAACTAAATATCCGTATCGGTTTTGCAGTCAACAATGATTTAGGCGATGAAATAGTTGTTACAGTTATCGCATCTGGTGTTGATTTAAAGAAACAAGACTGGGAAGGCGATGAAATAGCTGATGACATAACCGATGATATTTTAACAGAAAATATCACAATTGATAGTGATCATGCCGTATCTTCCCTTAACCCAACACCTGAGGATAAAACTAAAGATATTTTCTATAGACCACTTTCTAAGAAAGAACAAAGAAAACTGAAAAAAGAAGAAAAGAAAAAAGCAAATCAGGTATCTGAAAAGAAAACTGAAAAAGAAGAAGTAAAAAAAGAAAAACCAAATTCAAATTTACCACCTTGGTTATAAAAAATACAAGCACTTAAACGAGCAAAGTTTAAGTGCTTATTTTATTTTTTTTGATTTTATTTGTATCAGCTATATAAGTTTTTCTTTCTTTATTTTTTAATTTTTTATTATTCACATTGATTTTTAAAATTGAATCATTATAATTTGCATCAACTGTAGATAAAACCTTATTCAATTCCTTAGTTCTTAAAACATATTTTTCTTTTTCAACTTGATATTCATCATCAAGATCTTTATTCTTTAATTTATTTTCTTCCTGATAATCCCTTATTTGCTCTTTTAGGCCTATTGGCAAATAGTTGATTAATTCTTTCTTACCAGTGATATATTTTAATAATTCTTCATCTATTAAAAATGATTTATTTTGGGTATTACTGATGGCCACTGCTTTATCAGCTTCAAATTTATTTTTGGCATCAACAACAAATTCGTTATACTCTAAATTGATATCCTGAGCGTTATCAACTACTGCATATAACTCATTATAAAACTTAGTTATACTTTCCTTTCTTTTTTTCATGTTTTGCGAGATTTCTATCTTATGTTCTTCTTCATTTTGGGCAATCTTTTTGTCATATGAAGCAATCTTTTCTTCCATCTCACGCTCTAATTCTTCAATCAAGGTTTCAAATTTTCTATCCTTATCTAAGAATTTTTCTCTTTCATCAAATAATTTATTGGCATGATTTTGATTTATTTTATTAATATCTTTTTCATATTGATTATTGGTCTTACGAAGAATAGTAGAATTGTTTTTAGATGCTTCTAAATTAAATTTGCTTATACATTTATAGATCTTATCATCAAATTCCTGAAATATTGATATCATAAATGATGCAAAATTCACAACTGTTTCTTTGCTGAATTTATTTTTACTTACTGAATAATAAATTTCTGTTCTTTCATCTACATCATTAATCGTTTCTTTTATTATTTTAAATAAATCATCCTTTAAATTATAATACGCTATAGCAGTACTATGCTGATTTTCTCTTATTTCATTAAAATCTTCCTGATAATTGATTTCAAGAGTTGCTAAATCACTTTCTAATTTTTCAATATTTTTTAATCTTGCATCCATTAAAGCCTGATTAGCTTTTATATCATTATGAAGACCTAAAATTTTTTCTTTATTTTCAACGTAATAAGATATATCTTTATTAGTTTTTCTTTCTCTTTCTTCTTCATACCTGATATTAAAAATACTTTTTCTTGCATCTTCTATAATATTATCATATAAATTATAGCTTTCTTTTTCAGATTTAATTTCATCTTTGATTCTTTTTACATTATTTTCATGTTCTTTTTTTTGAGCATCGTATATCTTTTTAAACTTGAATTCTTCTTCAAACTTCAAACGATTATCGATTATTTTTGAAACAGTATCTTTATATTCATGAATTAGATTTTCATAAAAATTAAATAATAATTTAAATAAATCATTTAAATATTTATCCAAAAATATAATGTCGTATTTATCAACAATGATGCTTTCAAAAGTTGATTCAACTACAATAGAAATAAATCTGATTAATTTATTGGTAATAGATATAAAAGAAGAAGTGACATAATTTAAATATTTTAATTCAAGATTATATCTTCTTACTAATGTATTATAAATAAATACATCATTCTCATATATGAAATTTCTTCTTAAAAGATTATATTCTCTTTCTTTATTTAAATTATTTTCAATAATTTTAAAATTAGTAAGATTAGTTAATCTTTCTAATTTCGCTTTATTTAATTTTGCTTTTTCTTTTTCAGTTGCTTCAAATTTTTTATTTTGAAGTTCAATTTTTCTGATTGAATATTTTAATATTTCATTGGCATTTTCTGTATTTAGATCATATTGTCTATCATTATATTGTTTTAAAACCTTGAACCTTTCAATTTCAAGAAGATTTTTTACAGTATAATAATTTATCGCTCTTTGATGTATTAGATCTTCATAATCATGGATTATTTCCTGTAATTTTTTAGTTAGTTCTATTTCTAAATTAACTTTCTTGATATCTGTATTGATAGATTCAATTTCCATCTCATATTTAGCTGTTTCTTCATCAAAATCTTTTTCAAGCTTTACAGCTTTAATATCATTTTCAAGCCTTATATCATTAGCTATTTTATTGAAGTCTAAATTAGCTTTATAAATATCAAAATTGAGTTTATTTTCATAAACATTGCTCATTTCCTGGTAATATTTATTATCTTTATTTTCCTTTTCACTTAATATATTAAAGTAAGTAGTTCTGTCAATATCTAAAAGCTTTTTGTCATAATCATTTTTTCTTATTTCGTATTCAAAATCAGAAGTATAATTATTTTCAGTAGCTAAATAGCTTTTTTCTTTTTTTATTATTTCTTTATAATATCTTTTGTTTATTCTTTTTGCCTTGCTGTATAGTGAAAGGCCTTTATAATTAGAATCATAAAGGTTCTTTAATTCCTTTTCTTGATTAAGATGGATTTTATATAAATCATAATTTTTCTTTTTGGTCTCAAAAGTTATTTTTTCATCAAAATCAAGCTTTATTTTATTTTCTTCTTCCTCAAGATTATTTACGTTGTAAACGAAATCTCTTGATACTTTTTGACTTTCTTGCTGATAATCGTTTTTCTTTTCATCTCTTTCTTTAGATGAATCTTTTTGAAGGTTATTATATTCATTTCTAAATATTGAAATCTCGTCATTCCTTTTCATAACTTGATTTCTTATTTCAGTATTTAATTCAATACTTTCTTCACGCTTTTTAGCAGAATAATTTTTTTGCAAATCAGCATTTTTTTCTTGAACTATTTTTAATTTTTTCTCATTTTCTTTTAAAGCTTTGTCATATTCTTTTAAAATATTATGAGTTTCTAAATCATATTGTTCAATCCTCTTTTTGTATTTTTTATTCTCACTTTTTAATAAATCAGCAAGCTTATTATTGTTTTGTTCTATACTATTTGAATAAGACTCATTTGCCTGTTCATGTTGATATTCAAACCTGTTGTTAGAGTGGTTATTTTCATCCTTAACAACCTCTATATGCTGGTTAGAAGAAGATAAAAAGCACTGTATATCTACAGTCTGCTCAACTAATGATTCCTCATTTTCAGCTTTGGAATCTTCAATTTCTTTATTTAAATCTTGAACTAATTTTAGAGATACTTTTTCATTATCTAAAATCTTAGTATTTAATTCATTTTCTAAATCGTTAATTTTTTTATTGAATTCATCTATAGATAATTTAAAATCACCGCTTAAATCATTATAATATTTTTCTAATTCATCATCATAGATGGTTGATTTATTTATCATTTTTTTAAGACAACTTTTTAAATTAGTCAAAATTTCATTATTAAGAGGCTCTTTTACATCAAGCTTCAAATATTTGTTTAAATATTCATTTATTGTCTTTGATGTCTGTTTAATTATATTTGAATAACTCATCATCTGCCTCCTTTTCACATTTGAATTTATTATATAATTTTTTTTTGTAATAGTAAAGAATTGAATAATATTTTAAAAATAAAAATAGCTTATTTTAACTTTTATAAAAGTGATTAAAAAATTTATGATTTTAAAGTCTTTTTTTCGATATTTTATAAACCTTAAATTCTATGAATTTAGTTTATATTTTTTCTTTAATTTTAGCCCCATTTATGATATGATTATTTTATGTTGAAAACGGGTGATAATTATGTATGCATATATAACTGGAAAAATAACTAAGGTTAATCCTAAATATATAGTTTTAGAAAATAATGGAATTGGATATTTGCTTATTGTTGCGAACCCATATTTATTTAAACTTAATGAAGAAATAAAAGTTTATATCTATCAGCACGTAAAAGAAGATATCTTAGATTTGTATGGATTTAAAACAGAAGAAGAAAAGGAATTATTTTTAAAGCTTATTTCTGTAAGTGGAATCGGTCCAAAGAGCGCACTTTCTATTTTGGCAAGCGGTACTGTTGAAGAAATAACCTTGGCAATTGAAAATGGGAATGATGCATATTTAAAGAAATTCCCTGGTATTGGTACTAAGGCTTCGTTACAGATTATTCTTGATTTAAAAGGTAAACTAAATTCAAATAATTTAGTAGTTAATTCAAATATAAAAGATACTGAAGATGCACTTGTAGCACTTGGATATAACAAAAAGGATCTAGCTAAAATTTTAAATAAACTTGATCCAAATAAGGATGTAGCATCATTAGTAAAAGAAGCTTTGAAAATGCTTATTAAGTAGGTGATATTTTGGATAAAGAAAGAATCGTTGACCCTAACAAAGAAACTGAAGATGTAGATGAATTATCATTAAGACCTCAAAAATTAAAAGAATATATCGGACAAAAAAATGCAAAAGAGATGCTTGAAGTATATATTAAAGCTGCACTTAAGAGGAAAGAAGCACTAGACCATGTTTTGCTATATGGTCCTCCAGGTTTAGGTAAGACTACACTTGCTTCAATTATCGCAAATGAGCTCGGTGTAAATATCAAGATTGTCTCTGGCCCTGCAATCGAAAAAAGTGGTGATCTTGCGGCAATACTATCAACACTTGAAGAAGGAGATGTATTATTTATTGATGAAATACATCGTCTTCCTAGATATGTTGAAGAAGTATTATATAGCGCAATGGAAGATTATTCACTTGATATACTTGTTGGTCAGGACACGCAAAAAAGAAGCATAAGAATCGATTTACCACCATTTACTTTAGTTGGTGCGACTACGAGATTCGGCGATTTATCAGCACCACTAAGAGATCGTTTCGGTGTAATTTTAAGACTTGAATATTACTCAGTAGATGAGCTTTATGATATAGCTTTAAGAACCAGTAAGGTTCATGAAGCAAAAATTGATGAAGAGGCAGCAAGAGAACTTGCCAAAAGATCAAGAGGTACGCCAAGAATAGTAAATCGTCTTTTTAGAAGAGTAAGAGATTTTGCTGATGTAAAAAATGATGGTCACATCTCACTTGATGTAGCAAAGGATGCTTTATCAAAACTTGGTATTGATGATGATGGACTAGATTATATCGATTATCACTATCTTAAAACCATCATTGAAACATTTAAAGGTGGTCCTGTCGGAATTGAGGCCCTTGCCGCATCCATTTCAGAAGAAGTATCTACAATTGAAGATGTATATGAACCATATTTGCTTCAGGAAGGCTATATCAAAAGATCTACAAGAGGTAGAATGGCAACAGAAAAAGCCTATAACAAGATAGGTGTTAAATTTTATAAAGGAATTTTTGAATAATGGAAACTAGTGAATTTGATTATAATCTTCCAGAAGAACTTATCGCTCAAAGCCCACTTAAAGATAGATCAAAATCCCGTTTAATGGTGCTTGATAAAAATACTGGCGAAATATCACACAAGACATTTACTAACATAATAGATTATTTAAATGAAGATGATGTTTTAGTTATAAATGATACTAAAGTTTTACCAGCAAGAATAATCGGTACTAAGGAAGATACAAATGCTAAAATTGAAATACTCCTTCTAAGAGATTTAGGTGATAACACATGGGAATGCCTTACAAGACCACAAAAAAGAGTCAAAGTTGGTTCTGTCATTATTTTTAATGATAAGCTTAAGGCAAGATGCCTTGAATTAAAAGAAGAAGGCATCACAATTTATAAATTTGAAGTAAATGGTATATTTTTAGAAATATTAAATGAGATTGGCCAAATGCCACTCCCACCATATATTCACGAAAAATTAGCCGATAAAGATAGATATCAAACTATTTATGCAAAAAATTTAGGAAGTGCAGCTGCTCCTACTGCAGGTCTTCATTTTACTAAAGAAATATTAGATGAGCTTAAGAAAAAAGGCGTAAAGATAATTCCTATAACCTTACATGTAGGCTTAGGTACATTTAGACCTGTAACTGAAGATGACCCACTTAAGCATAAGATGCATAAAGAATATTATGAAATAAAAGAAGAATCAGCCAAAATGCTTAATGAGGCAATAGAAAATAAAAAAAGAATCGTAGCTGTAGGTACTACATCTGTAAGGACACTAGAATCAGCAATACATTCTGATAATAAATTTTATCCCGAATGCAAAGAAACAGGCATTTTTATTTATCCTGGATATGAATTTAAGGCAGTAGATGCCTTAATTACAAATTTTCATTTACCAAAATCAACCCTTATTATGCTTGTTTCAGCATTCGCTTCTAAAGAAATAATATTAAATGCTTATAATGAAGCAGTGAAAGAAAAATATCGTTTCTTCTCATTCGGAGATGCGATGTTTATTAAATAGGTGAAATATGAACAAAGATTATTTAAATGATACAAATCCTATAGTACAAATCGATATTAAAGACTATGGTAAAATAAAATTAGAAATATTTGATAAGGTTGCCAAAATTACTGCAAAAAATTTTTTAGACCTTGTAGAAGAAAAATTTTATGATGGTCTTATTTTCCATAGAGTAATTAAAGATTTTATGATTCAAGGTGGAGATCCGACCGGGACTGGTATGGGAGGATCAAAAAACAATATAATAGGTGAATTTAAATCAAATGGAATAAATAATCCTATCATTCATGAGCGTGGTGTAATATCTATGGCTAGAACAAATGACCCTAATTCAGCATCAAGTCAGTTTTTTATTATGCATAAGAATGCACCTCACTTAGATGGCGCATATGCCGCATTCGGTATGACTATTGATGGCTTTGATGTAATAGATAAAATAGCTACAACAAGTACTGATTATAATGATAAGCCTTTAAAAGATGTTGTCATAAATACCATAAGAAGGATTAAATAATGAAGCCTGTATATTACGAGCACATTCATACAGATAAATATAGTGGCGCAAGATATGGCATACTTCATACTCCACATGGCGATTTTGAAACTCCGATTTTTATGCCTGTAGGTACACAGGCAACTGTAAAGACTTTAATACCTGAAGAAATAGAAAAAGTATCTGATGGCCTGATTTTAGGTAATACTTACCATCTTTGGCTTCAGCCTGGAGATGAAGTAGTAAAAGAATTTGGCGGCATAAGAGGTTTTATGAACTGGAATCACGCCCTACTTACAGATAGTGGCGGATTTCAAGTGTTTTCTTTATCAAAAACTAGAAAAATTACTGAAGAGGGTGTCTATTTCAACCATTATAAATCAGGAGAAAAATTATTTTTGTCCCCTGAAGATTCAATAAGAATCCAAAATAATTTAGGTGCTGATATAATCATGTCTTTTGATGAATGTCCGCCATTCCATTCAGATATTAAATATATGACTGAGTCCGTAGAAAGAACTATTAGATGGGCTAAAAGGGGACTTCTAGCTCATGAAAATAAAAATACTCAGGGTCTGTTTGGTATAATTCAGGGTGGTGGAAATAAAGAACTACGTCTTCATATGATTAATGAGCTTAAAGATCTTGATTTTGCAGGATTTTCAATAGGCGGTTTATCTGTTGGTGAATCAAAAGAAGAAATGTATGAGATGTTAGAATATTTAAAAGACGTTATGCCATTTGATAAACCAAGGTATTTAATGGGAGTAGGTTCTCCTGATGATTTAATCGAAGGTGCGCTTGATGGTATCGATATGTTTGACTGTGTTTTGCCAACCCGTAACGCAAGACATGGTTCAGCATTTACAAAATATGGACAGATACAAGTAAAGAATCAGAGTCTTAAATTATCTAAAGATCCGCTTGATGAATGCGACTGTTATGTCTGCAAAAATTACACAAGAGGATATTTAAATCATCTTGTTAAATCAGATGAAATCTTAGGTCAAAGATTAATTACTTATCATAATTTATATTTCTTAAAAAATTTAATGAGAAATATAAGAGAAGCGATTAAAAATGATCGTCTCTTTGAATTCAAAAAAGAATTTTATAATGACTATGGTTATAAAATGAAGGGAAGAATATAATGGATGAATTACAAAATGTAATAACATTAGAAGAATTTGAAAAAAATGGTGCCAAATACAATAAAAAGCATATAACAAGATCATATTTTGATGTATTAAAACATTTAGATGAATATGAAGGTGCATATGAATCTAATTTTAACGATTTTGAAACATTGCTTTTTCAGGTTCAGGTTGATAAAGATGTTGTAGAAGATTTGATTTCATATTTTCATAATCATGGATATCAAATATATCGTAATAAAGAATTACCATATATTGAAAATCTAATAGTTAGATTAACTAAAAATATTGAAAAAAATAAAAATGAAATCGAAAAACTTTCTGCTGTCTTAAACAGTACTGAAAACAAAATAAAATATAATGTAATCGAAAATGATGATGCAGTATTTTATTTAAGAATAAACAATAATAAAACTCATACTATCTATGATTTTATTAAAGCTCATAAAAATAATATTATCAAATTTGCCAAAGACAATGATTTAACTATACTTTTTAGAACTGATGAAAGAAGAGGAAGATTAGTTGGATTCTGTGCTTTTAACTTCTTTGATAATGTTGATGATGAAGTAAAAGAATTTGAATTTGCAAACAGGTTTGAATATAAGGTAGCATCAAATACAAAAACAGTATTTATAGAAGAATGCCTGAATTTAAATTCAATAGCTAAAAATAAATTTGAGCTTAAAGAATTAAATGTATTTATTACAAAAAATGTCTAATCTTAGGTATAAGTGATGAAAAATTATGAAAAGATAAAAGAAGAAAAAATTGATGAAATAGATTCAATTTGTAAAATATATATCCATAAAAAAAGTAATGCTAAAATTTGTTTTGTCAAAAACAGCGATGAAAACAAGTGTTTTTCTATTGCCTTTAGAACACCTCCTATTGATTCATCAGGCTTAACTCACATACTTGAACATTCAGTTTTGGAAGGTTCTTTAAAATATCCTGTAAAAGATCCTTTTATGGAATTATATAAATCATCACTTAATACTTTTTTAAATGCGTTTACTTTCCCTGATAAAACAGTTTATCCTTTTTCAAGTTTAAATCTTAAAGATTTTCACAATCTTATGGATTTTTATCTAAATAGTGTATTTTATCCTAAAATTTATGATAGAAAAGAAATATTTTTGCAAGAAGGATGGCACTATGAGATAGCTGATAAAGATTCTGATATAACTATCAATGGTGTTGTATATAATGAAATGAAGGGTGCATTTTCTGATAGTGAAGAAACATTATTTAGAACAATCATGCATTCACTTTTTAAAGATACTTCTTATTCTTTAGAATCAGGTGGAGATCCTAAATATATACCAACATTATCTTATGATAAATTTTTAGATTTCCATAAGAAATATTATCATCCTTCAAATTCTTACATCTATTTATATGGTAATTTAAACGAGGAAGAAGAATTAGAATTTTTAGATAAAGAATATTTATCAAAATTTGAAAAAAATGATTTTGATACAGAAATCAAATATCAAATTCCTTATGATAAACCAGTTTATGAAAAAAATTATTTTGAATCCGATAATGATAAAGCCTATTTATCTTATAATATTTCACTTCCGACATCTCTAGATAACAAACTTAATATCGCAATTGAGATAATTTTAAATATCTTATTTAATATGCCTGGTGCCATAATAAAGGATAACTTAAACAAGATGGGTTTTGGTGCATCAGTCGATGTAATGAGTGATGATTCTTTATTACAACCTATTATCGCAATATATGTAAGTGATGCTGATAAAAATATGCAAGATGAATTTATTAAGGCTTTGGATAATGAATTTAAAAAAGTTATAGAAGAAGGTTTAAATAAAGATACATTATCATCAATATTAAGTTATTATGAATTTAAAGCTAGAGAACAATTATTTTCTCATACACCAAGAGGTCTAAATGTCAATTTAGATATTTTATCATCATGGATATATGATTTTGATAAACCATTTTTAAAATTAGAGGAGATAAAATATTTTGAAGAATTAAAAAAAGAAATAAATACTGATTATTTTGAAAAAATAATTGATAAATATATCTTAAATAATCCTCATAAATCATATGTTACTCTAATAGGTGATGAGAATTATCTTAAGAATGAAGATAAGAAATTAAAAGATAAACTTAAAAAATTCAAGAAATCTTTATCTGATGAGGAAATAGATAATTTGATTAAAGAAAATCAAAAATTAAAAGAATATCAAAACACTCCATCAACTAAAGAAGAGCTTGATACACTTCCTAAATTAAAATTAGAAGACATTAAAGTCAGTCCTATAAATCCGAATTTAGAAATCATAAATGATAAATATGAAATATTATTTTCCGATTATAAGACAAATAAGATTGCTTATGTATCATATTATTTCAATTTAGATAAATTAAACATAGAAGATTTAGTTTATTTAAATCTTTATAAATCACTTCTTCTTAATTTATCTACAGATAAATATAATTATAAAGAATTAAATGATTTGATATTATCTAAAAGTGGTGGCATATCTTCATCAATAAATGTGTATAAAGACAAAAATGATGAAGTTAAAATTAAATATCATATTGATTTTTCTGCCATAATATCGAATCTTGATTTCGTGTCATCCTTAGTTAAAAACATATTGTTTGAAACTAAATTTGATGATAAAGAAAGAATTAAAAACCGCCTGAGCGAAATAAGAATATCACTTAGAAATAGTATTGCTGCAAGAGGTAGTGAATTATCAATTAAGCGTGCTTCATCACACATATTTGAACATAGCATGCTAAATGAAAAAATATCTGGTTTATCATACATTTGGTTTATTGATAATTTAGTAAATAATTTTGATAAATATTATGATAAAATGAAAAATAAGTTTGAATATATAAAAAGCTTATTTGCAAAATCTAATTTTATTTTGGGCATATGTTTAGAAAAAGAAGATTTTATTAAAAAAAAATATATTTATGATGATTTTTATGAATCACTTAATGATAAAATAAATTATAAGAAATATGAATTTAAAAAAAGTTATAAAAATGAAGGTTTTTATGGACCTTATGATGTCAATTTCAATTCAATGATAATAGAAACTGATGAAAGACAAAATGGAACAATGACATTATTATCAAATATATTATCTAATTCATTTTTATATAATAATGTTAGAGTATTAGGAGGAGCCTATGGCATATCATTTTCTATGGGTGATTATAAC
This sequence comes from uncultured Caryophanales bacterium, assembly GCA_937885165.1. Classification (GTDB taxonomy): domain Bacteria; phylum Bacillota_I; class Bacilli_A; order Acholeplasmatales; family Anaeroplasmataceae; genus Anaeroplasma. Next base: position 10,500 of record CAKZZJ010000063.1, on the reverse strand, counting down.
ATTGCCATATCAAGTTATAGAGATCCTAATATAAAAAGCACTTATGATAATTATTATAAAATCATAGAATTTTTAGATAATCTAAATTTAAGTGATGAAGAATTATTAAAATATAAGATTGGTACTATCGGTTCACTGCAGTTAGTATTACATAATAAATATCTTGCCGTCTACGCAAGAAGCAGGTATTTTGCCGGTAAGACTTATGAAGATTCACTTAAAACATTTGATGAAATTTTATCATCAACAAATGATGATTTAAAAAAATTAAATGAAATTATTAAAAAATCAATAAATGATTTAGTTATTACATCAATCGGTTCAAAAAAAGATATCACAAAAGATAAGAAAATATTTGATGAGGTAAAGGGGATTTTAGATTAATGAGTTTATTATTTTATAATATCGCATCTATTTCCTTAGGTGTAATTATCTTAATATATAATATAATATCATTTGCTAGATTTAAAAGAGTGCTTGTTTTTTTGCTTGGCATAATGCATTCTTTATTATTGCTTGGTGGAGGAATTACAGGGTTCTTCATTCCTGAAGATTATTCATATATCATTATTATTGCACTACTTGTAATTGCCATAAGCTATATATTAGTACTTATATTTATAGATAAGAAAAGAGAAAAAAGAAATTGAAATATGATAAATTAGTTAGAGATAATATTCCCTCTATCATAGAAAATGATAATAAAAAAGCTATTATTAGATATGTAGATGATATAGAAAAGAAAGATTATTTATTAAAAAAATTACAAGAAGAAGTAGATGAATTTGTTTTATCAAATGAACCTTCTGAAATTGCCGATATTTTAGAAGTAATAGATACGTTAATATCTAATCTAAAATTAGATAAAAATGAGATTTATAAAATAAAAGAAGAAAAAAGAAGAAAAAATGGTGGTTTTGAAAAAAACATCATTTTAGTTGAAGTTAAAGATAAATAAAGTTTTATAAATCTCAATTTTAAAGTATAATATGATAAAGCATAAAAAAAAGCCTTAAATTAATAAGGCATTTTAGCATAATGGCGTTCCGGACAGGATTCGAACCTGCGACCCACGGCTTAGAAGGCCGTTGCTCTGTCCAGCTGAGCTACCGGAACACTTTCATACGCTCAATAATTATATATCATTTGAATTATTAATTCAAGAAAAAAATTATAAAATTGGGAGGAAATACTATGGAAAGAGATTATTTACAAGAAATTGAAAATATATTAGCCTCTAGTATATCTGATTCTGAAAAGAAAGAACAACTGTTACAATACCACGAAAATGATATTGCTGATGTTTTGGATGAATTAGAACCGGATGAACAGGTAAAACTACATAAAATATTGGGTGATGAATTTTTCGGTGATGTAATATTACATGCTGAAGATATCGGTGATGTCGTAGAAAATTTAGATGCCGAAGATGCAGCTGATATCATTGAATCAATGGATGCCGATGATGCAATAGATGTCTTAGAAGAACTAGAAGATGACAAAAGAGCTGAAATTGTCAAATTGATGGATAGTGATGCTGTTAACGATATTAGAGCAATTGCCAAATATGATGAAGATGAATTAGGTTCTAAAATGACCAATAATTTCATTACTATATCAAATACTGATACTGTAGCAACGGCTATGAAAAAAGTAATAGCTGAAGCAGCAGAAAACGACAATGTTTCTACCATCTTTGTACTTGATGAAGATGAAAAATTATTTGGTGAACTTGAATTAAGAGATTTAATTATTGCTAGAAAGGATACTGATTTAAGCAAGATAATTAAAACAAATTATCCGCATTATAATGCTAAATCACTTGTTGCAGATGTACTTCCTGAATTAAAGGAATATGCACTTGATTCATATCCTATAGTTGATGATGATTTACACTTAATTGGTGTAATTACACTTGATGATGTCATCGAAGTATTAGACGATGAATCAGGTGAAGATTATGCAAAACTAGCCGGTTTGATTGAAGAAGAAGATTTAAAAGAATCCGTTTTAAAATCTGTATTTAAAAGAATTCCTTGGTTAATCATACTTTTGATATTAGGTTTAATTCAATCAATTTCTATGAGTGGATTTGAGGTTGTAGTTGCAGCCTTACCCATCATCGTATTTTTTCAAACCTTGGTACTTGATATGGCAGGTAATGCCGGAACACAGTCCCTTGCCGTAACAATACGTTTATTATCAACACAAGATGTCTCTAAAAAAGAATTATTTAAATCAATTTTCAAGGAAATAAGAGTTGGTTTAATCAATGGTCTTATCTTAGGATCACTTTCTTTTGGTGTTGTAATGCTTTATTTATTAATAGCTGATAAGGGCGTTAAAACAGATGCATTTGAAATTTATGATGCCTTAAAGGGTGCTGGTATAGTTGGCCTTGCATTACTAACAGCTATGACATTATCTTCATTTATCGGCACAATCGTTCCGATGATATTTATGAAAATCAAAGTCGACCCAGCAGTTGCTTCAGGACCATTTATAACAACAATCAACGATGTTACTGCAATGCTTATATATTATGGTCTTGCGGCACTATTATTCAACATAGCTTTTTAAGAGGTAAATATGAACAAAGAAGAATTTTTAGAATTACAGGATGAAACAGCATTATATTTTTATAATGTTGCTAAACTAAATAAGGAATTATATATTGCAAATTTAAGATTCAATTATACTTTTTATGATATTTTAAGAGAAAAAATCGATATTGAAAATGAAATCAATTATATAAAAGTAATGATTGAATTAAAAAATAAAAATCTAGATTATGAAAAAGCCAGCAAGGATTTCATCAATCAGATGGTTGATAGAAATCTTAAAATAGAAAAAGAACATGAAAATGTCTTATTGGTTCATGATAAAATCGTAAATAAAACAGAAGAAGAATTAAAAGAAATAGAAGATTATTTCTTAAAATTCAACAAAGATTATCATCCTATTATTTGGAATACAAGAACAAACGATGCCGCTATGGCATATAATTTTGTTGAAAAGATGTATCGTGAAAATAATTTAGGTGGAATGAAAGAAGCATTTGAATTAAATAAGACATCATTATCAAGAAGTTTTATAAGACCTGAAGAATACAGCAAGGTTGCGATGATATATTATAATTCTAAGAAAAAAATTATTGATGACTACGCTAAAAAATTAAACAGGCCTAATCAAAAACAGATTATTGAAGGTTTCAAAAGCGAAGATAATAAAGTCAAATTAGAAGAAGAATTAAAAAAAGACACTGAGAATATGTTAAAAGCTCAAGCGTCTTTAGAACAAGATTTTAAAAATAATTTTGGTTACGAATTAGATTTTACTAATCTTTTTTAAAATATAATTCATCAACAACCTTTAAATAATCAAGTCTTGGCATATAAGATAATTTAATTAGGTGTGCCTCTTCTTTAAAAACATTGTAGGGGATAGATTTTCTATCCTTTTCTTTATTATCCCAAAACCTTTTAACAACCTCAAATGGTGTTAAAAAATATTCATCAGTATGGCTAAAATATACAATTAAAAAACCTATACCACCATGCTTTATTATCTTATCAAGATGTTCTATCTGATGAGGATGAATATTAGCTAAAGGAAAAGCTGTCTTATTATGGTTTTCTTTAGCTTCAAAATCGATATATTTCCCTTTATAAATTCCGTTATAATCTGTAGTTGAAGGTATTTTATAATAAGCTTCAGTAATTACAGCTTTAGAACGCATTGGGTAATCCACTTTGACAATTTGTACAGGCGTAGGCTTTTTATGTATTACAGCTATATCATTTGATAAATAGTAGCTGTTAGTATCATTTATGGCTTCTTCTAAATCCATACCTAAATTAGCTTTATTAGCTTTTTTAGTATAAGTTGCTTTTTTATTTGGGAATCCTAAACTCATAATACCACCGCCAGATATATTTTATCATAGTATATGCCTTTTTTCATTTTAAATTTTAAAAAATATAATTAAATGTAAAACGCATTCATAAAATTATTATAGAAATTAAATATAAATAGGTATATACTATTTTCAAGGAGGGTAAAGGAAATGGCAAACGTTAAAGTTGGATTTAAAGTTGTAGCAAAGAATGCTTCTAAATTATATTTAGTTGGTTCAACTCAAAATCTAGGCGAATGGAACCCTGCAAAAGCTATCGAATTAGAATATTGCGACAAATGTCAAACATTCAGCACTTCTAAATTATTTAAAGAAGGCGAGACTGTTGAATTTAAAGTTTTAAAAGATAAATCATATGACGCAGTAGAAAAAGGCTGGCAAGGCGAAGAAATTACAAATCATACTTTTGTAGCTTCAAAAGGTCTAGTTGTTGAATTTGAAGTATTTAATTTTGCTGAATAATTTAAATAAGAAATAAATGGCACCACAACTTTGGTGCTTTTATTTTGCCTATAATTAAATTATTTGCTATTTTTATTAATATTTAGTATAATTAATTTACTGAATTATTCATTTACAATTATATGGTGATATTTATTTTTTTTATTCCTTAATCATCATAAATATATTAATAGGAGTTGTTTTATTTTGAGTAAAATTAATATCATTCCTCTTGGTGGAGTCCAGGAGGTAGGGAAAAATTTATATGTTATCGAAATTGATAACAATAGTTTTATTGTCGATGTTGGATTAAAATACCCATCTAGTGATTTAAGAGGTATAGATTGCATAATCAACGATACATCCTATATTGAAGCAAATATACATAGATTTAGGGCAATATTTCTAACTAACGCATCTAATACTGCATTAGGTGGAGTTTCTTTTTTAGTTAAAAATTATAGAATTAAAGTGTATGCATCTAAATTCACTATTAAGGTTTTAAAAGCTATTTTACTAGAAGATGGTATAGAAAATCCAGATGAATTATTAGTTGAAATAGATGCTAAAAACCCTGTAAGCTATGATAGTGTTGTAATAAGACCTTTTGAAGTACCTTATTCACTTCCTGAATCATTTGGTTATTCATTTAAAACAAATGATGGATATTTTATTTTCGCACTCGATTATAATTTTGACCAAAATTCTAAAATCAATTATTCATATATGTATAGAGAATTAGCCGTATTTGCTAAAGATGGTGTTACAGCTTTAATAACGTCTTCTCTTGGGGCGATTAATGTAAGTTCTAGAGGAACAATATTAGAATTGTCATTAAGAATAAAAAATATTATGGCTGGAACAAATGGCCGTATTATCGCATCAGTAAATGCCAAAGATATAAAATGGTTACAAAATTTATGTGATGTTGCCATAGAATATAATCGAAAGATTGCTATAATAGGTAGAAAAAATCAAAAACTTATATCAGTAGCGATGGATATGGGTTACCTTAAGATACCTGAAGAATCATTTGTCAATTTAAGATATATTACCGAAAATTCAAGCAATGATATATCAGATTTATTAGTAATAGTTCCAGGCGAAAGAAACGAAACCTTCAATATGTTAAGAAGGATGGCAAAAGGTACAGACAGATTAATCCACATAAATGAAAATGATACCATCCTTTTATTAAATAAAGCAGAAATTGGTACAGAAAGACTTGAGGCGAAAACCCTTGATTCACTATATAAGGCAACATCAAATATAAAGACATTTAATGAAGCACTATTACCTGATAGTGAAGCAAATAGAGAAGAAATTAAGCAGATGATAAATATCTTAAAACCAAAATATCTTATTCCGGTTTTAGGTGAATATCGTCATCAGTATTCATTTAAAAATGCAGCTAAATCGCTTGATTTTAAAGATGATATGATAATCATTCCTGATAATGGTGATGTCTTATCATTTGTAAATGGGATATATAGAGGATCTAAGGCTAGTGTTACAAATGGCGAGATATTAATTGATGGTAAAGCAATTGATGATGTTGCTGATGTCGTAATAAAAGATAGAGAAGTATTGGCACAAGATGGACTGATAATCATCAGTGCTAATATAAATCCAAGACAAAAACAAGTCATATGCGGACCAGAAGTTGTAACAAGAGGCTTTATATTTATCAAGGATAATATTGAAGTTATAGAAACCATAAAACAAATATTTAATGATGTATCCAAAAATTATTTATCCCAAAAATTTGTAAACTGGATAGATTATAAAAATGGTGTAAAAGAAGCAGTTGCAAAATATATTTATAAAGAAATTAAAAGAACACCTATAATTGTTCCGGTATTAATTTCTGTTGAAGGATATAATAAATAAATAAAAGACTATAGATAAAATTTTAAAACTAAATCTATAGTCTTTTTTTTATTCTGCTTCCTGTTTGATTTTCTTTATATATTCTTTTATCGCTCTTTCATAACTTCCGGTATCTTTTGGCTCATAATAGATTCTATCTTCAAGTTCATCAGGAAGATATTGCTGCCTTACATAGCCGTTTTTATAATCATGAGGATATTTATATTCATATTTTCCACTTTTTAATTCCTTATTTAAAATATGAGGTGGAATTTCCATGGATTTTAAATTATTAAGATCTGAGATTGCTTTATCTATAGCTAAATAAGTTGAATTTGATTTTGGTGATAGTGCCAAATCACACACGGCAAAGGAAAGTGGAAGTCTTGCCTCAGGCAGTCCTAATTTTAGAGCGGCATCAACTGCACTTACAACCCTTGTTGTAACATTAGGGTTTCCCATAGCGATATCCTCATATGCACTACAAATTAGCCTTCTTCCGATAAATTCAATATCTTCAGTTAATAACAATCTTGCAAGATAATGCAGTGCAGCATCAACATCTGACCCTCTTATTGATTTAATCATCGCACTTGCTACATCATAAAAATATTCTTTTTTTTCATCAATATGGAATGTTTTGACACCAATTAAATCTTTAACATTTTCTAAATTCAAATCTTTTTCATCAAGCATATTTATAACTTCAAGCATGTTAAGTGCGCTTCTTACTTCACATGAAGAAGCATTCACAATATAGTTATAAATATCATCAGATAAAGGTTTCAAATTTTCTTTTGAAACAACATTTTTAAGTAATTTTATTAAATCATCAGAACCGATTTCTTTTATCCTATAAATATGGCATCTGCTTCTGATTGCCGGATTGATACTACGGTATGGATTTTCAGTTGTAAGGCCGATTATTGTTAATGATCCGTTTTCAATAAATGGAAGTAAATAATCCTGTGTGTCCTTTTTCATTCTATGTATTTCATCGATTATACAGATGGTGTTTTCATACATCCTTGCTGCATCACTTATCTCTTTTAATTTTGCTTTATTATCGCTTGAGGCGTTAAAAGAAAAACATGATAATGGGTAGTATGATGAAACAACTTCAGCTATGGTAGTTTTTCCGCATCCTGCTGGTCCATAAAGTATGATGGAAAATAATTTATTTGCCAAAACCATCTTCCTTATTACTCCACTTTCTCCGACTAAATGATCCTGCCCGATGATATCATCAAAGTTTTTTGGTCTGACCTTATATGCTAGTGGCATCATTTTTATCACATCCAATTTCTTGTTTTATTTTATCATATATTCCCTTATTTTTATACATCTTAAAAAGAATTATTTCCCAAATAAAAGCACTTTTATAAATTTTTAGCCAAAAATAGCCTGTTTTTTTGAAAAATTTAGGGCGTTTTACTTTTATAAAGTAAAAGAATATGCTATAATTTCTTAAAAGTGTATTTTGATTTAAAGTGAAAGAGGCAGTCATATGAAGAAAATAAAGATTGAAGATTATATTGCAAGCGTACCTGATTTTCCTAAGAAAGGAATTTTGTTCAGAGATGTGACATCAGCACTTGAAGATGGTGAAGTATTTAATTATATGATTGAAGAGTTTGCAGAATATGCAAAGAAAGTTAAAGCGAATGTTATTGCAGGTCCTGAAGCAAGAGGATTTATTTTTGGTTCTGCTTTAGCATATAAACTAAATTTAGGCTTTGTTCCTTTTAGAAAACCTAATAAACTTCCAAGAGAAACTATATCAGTAACTTATGATTTAGAATATGGTACTGATACTCTATCAGTTCATAAAGATTCTTTGAAAAAAGGGGATAAGGTATTAATAGTTGATGATTTGCTCGCAACAGGCGGAACTGCCCTTGCTGCAGCTGAATTAGTAGAAAAACTTGGTGCTGAAGTTGCAGGCTTCGCATTTGTAATAAATTTAAAGAATTTACCAGGGGAAGAAAAAATTAAAAAATATGATAAATTTTTCTTAGTTGAATACGAAGAATAATTTTAGTAAAAGGACTTGATCATATGAATTATCAAACCTTAGATGATTTGCTGAATTTGACAGGTAAATACATCCATAAAGAGGAATCTATTAATTTAATAACCAAAGCATATGATTTTGCCAAAACTCATCATGAAGGCCAGTTTAGAAAAAGTGGTGAACCTTATATAATTCATCCTCTTAACGTTGCCTGTATCCTTGCTGAAATCAATGCTGGACCCGCAACCATTTGTGCCGGATTACTTCATGACGTAGTTGAGGATACTGATGTGACATTAGAAGAAATAAAGGCTGAATTCGGTGTAGAGATAGCTGAAATAGTTGATGGTGTAACCAAGGTGGGACAATTAAAATTCAACGATGCCCTCGATAAACAGCTAACCAACAACCAGCATATGCTTATTGCGATGGCTAAAGATATAAGAGTAATAATCGTCAAGCTTGCTGATAGACTTCACAATATCAGAACACTTGGGGCACTAAAGAGCGAAAAGCAGTCAAGAATCGCTAAAGAAACACTTGATATTTATGCACCACTTGCTCATAAACTAGGTATGTTTAGAATTAAAGCCGAGCTTGAAGATACTGCATTAAAATATGTTGATAAAGAAAATTACAATAAAATCTTAAGCCAGGTTAAAAATGATAGTTCTGCTAGAATGATAAATGTAGATCATACGATTAATGAGATAAGAGATATTTTAGATAAAGAAAATATCAAAGATTATCAAATTAAGGGCAGAATTAAAAATATCTACAGCATCTATAAAAAGATGATTAACCAAAATAAGGACTTTAAAGATATTTATGATATCTTGGCAATAAGAATCATTGTTAACACTATAAGTGAATGTTATCAAGTATTGGGTTTAATTCACGCAAACTATACACCAGTACCAAAAAGGTTTAAAGATTATATAGCCGTACCAAAACCAAATATGTACCAGTCACTACATACGACAGTAATAAGTTCTGATGAATTTACATTTGAAGTTCAGATAAGAACATATGAAATGGATAGCGTTGCAGAACTCGGTGTTGCAGCACACTGGGCATATAAAGAAAATGTTGAATATTCAAAAGAAAAAGAACAATTTGAAATTGCATCAAAATTAAAATGGTATGGTGAATTATTGCAATTTTCTGAAGAAGAAAAAGATGAAGGTGCCAAAGAATATGTTGATGCAGTAAAAGGAGATATACTGAGTTCAAATGTATATGTATATACTCCTACAGGTGAAGTAATTGACCTACCTAAGGGGGCAACTCCAATTGATTTTGCCTACAAGATACACACAAATGTTGGTAATAAGATGGTTGGCGCGATAGTAAACAATCATATCGTACCTCTAAATTATGAACTTCAGAATGGTGATTTAATATCCATCAAAATAAATAAGAATTCTTTTGGGCCATCAGAAAACTGGTTAAAAATAGCCAAGACAACTCATGCCAAACATAAGATAAAAAATTTCTTAAATAAACAAAATAAAGATATTCTAATCAACCAAGGTAAATCCATGGTTGAAGAAGAATTTAAATTAAATAAAGTAGTATGTGATTTAACTGATGAATTTGCCAAAGCCAACTTTACTAAAAACAATGTAAACACAGTAGAAGATTTATATTTTGAAGTAGCAAAATCAAATTTATCACCAAAAACCGTACTTGCTAAATATACAGGCCAAAAGACAACATCCACAATTGATGATATCATCAGCAAGCAGATAGAAAAAAACCAAAAAATACTTACTGCAAACAATGAAATAGGTGTAGTAGTAGAAGGATTAACATCACCACAGATAAAACTTGGTTCCTGCTGCAACCCAATACCTGGGGATGAAATTATCGGTTATGTTACCAAAGGAAATGGCATAGTAGTCCACCATAAAAACTGTAAGAATTTAAAAACCTTCCAAGAAGAAAGATTCATAAGCTTATACTGGGCAGCAAATATCGATAAAAAATATCCAGTATCTATTAAAATTGATGCCGAATCAAATATGAATTTATTAGTAGATATTATGAATGTCATATCAGTCGCTGGCATGTCAATACTTGCAATATCAGCTAATTCCAATCAGTCACTTGAAACAATAGTTAAACTTAAAGTTATGACTCATAACCTTGCTGAATTAGAAAAGATGATTGTAAATTTGAAAAAGATAAAATATATCTACAATATTGAAAGAGATAATTTATGAGAGCAGTAATACAAAGAGTAAGTATGGCATCATGT
>CAKZZJ010000062.1 GCA_937885165.1 uncultured Caryophanales bacterium | reverse complement strand
TCAGCCTTACATTTGGCAAGATGAGCATCTTCGGTATACACAAGCACAAAGCCTTCTTCAATTGTCATAAATACAGCACCTTTAGGATTGTAATTATATTTAGTTACATCCTTTTCTTGGTTGTATGGAGTAGTAATTTTTAAATCAGGATTAGTAATATGAGTATAACCAATTATTTCTTTTCCTTTTAAAACTATCTGTATATCAATATAGTTTTCATGATTTTCAAAGAAGCACTCCTCTAAAGGTCTTGCAACATATGTGTCCCTGTTAATATATACATTATTGCCATCTACTACTGTCTTACCCTTAGGTAAAGCAAGTAAATCATTATTTAAGATATAATCTATAGCAGTATCGATATTTTTAGATATACCTTTATAACGATATAAATCTACTAGTTTTCCAACTATCATTTTTATCTCCTTACCTCAGCATTACCATTAGCTTTCATAAATGATTCTATTTCTTCACAACTAAATGTAGATGCATCTCCATAAATAGTATGTTTTAAAACAGAAGTTGAAAGTCCATATCTAACTGCATATGCTGGATTATTATAATCTTTTAGTAATCCGTGGATTACTCCTGATGCGAAAGCATCTCCTCCACCAATTCTATCAAATATATTAAAACGAATTGGTTCAGTTAATTCCCACGATAATTCATCATTTATTAATTTAAAATAATATCCGGCAAGTGAATTGTCCGTTGCTGTATAGACAATTCTATCTGTACCAAAGATATAATTTAAATTATATTTTTTAATCATCTTAGGGAATACATTTCTTCTTTTTTCTGATAGGGTCTTATCTTCAAAGCCTGAATCAAGTGGAATTTCAAGAATTGTATTTGCATCATAAAAACTTGCAAAAACAATATCAACATATTTCATGAAATCTTTATAAACAGGTCTTGCTTCTTCAACAGTCCATAAGGTAGCACGATAATTGAAATCAAAGCTTACTTTTACGTTATGTTTATTTGCTTCTTTTACAGCTCTTAATGCTACTTTTCTAACCTTTTCTCCTAGAGCTAAAGTTATACCTGAAATGTGAAGCCATGTAGCGTCTTTAAATATTTCTTCCCAGTCAAATTCAGCTTCAGTTATACGGGTTATTGCAGAATGTTTTCTGTTATAAATAACTTTAGATGGCCTTCCTCCGAATCCGGATTCCAAGAAATATATACCAATTGTAGTTGAACCTCTTACAACATATCTTGTATCAACATTGTTTGAGTGAAGATGTGTAATAGCACCATCACCAAGCTGATTTGGAGGGAGCTTAGACATAAAATATGTCTTATGTCCCATATGAGATAATGCTACTGCAACGTTTGCTTCACCACCACCATAATTAACCATAAATGAATGTGTCTGATCTATGGTTGAATAATCAGGTGTTGATAATCTCAGCATTATTTCACCAAATGTTATTATTTTTTCTTGTTTCATGTCTTACCAGAATAATCTATTTTTTCATTTCTCTTCTTGCTTTAGCTACAGCTTCAACATAAAGTTTAGCACGTTCTTCAGTTCCAGCAAGATCGCCTTCTTGTGCAGGTTTAGTTAGATGAGAACCTGATGAGATACAAACTGCACCATTTTTAATCCATTCACCGGCATTTTCTAAATTAACACCACCAGATGGCATTAAGTTAGCATAAGGAAGTGGTCCTCTTACATCTTTAATGAATACAGGGCCAAGCATATCGCCTGGGAATACTTTAATTACATCACAGCCTGCTTCCATAGCTGTAACAATTTCTTTGACTGTTTGAGTTCCTGGAATATAAGGAACCTGATATCTGTTACATAATTTTGCAACACCTTCATTGAATGATGGAGCAACTATGAATTCAGCACCAGCTAAAATTGCAGCTCTTGCTGTTTCAGGATCAAGTACTGATCCAGCACCTAAAATAATTTTCTCATGTGGAATAGCTTTCTTTAAAGCTTTGATAACATTATCAGCACCAGGTACAGTGAATGTTACTTCAATACCTTTTACGCCACCATTTGTACAGGCAGTTGCGATATTGATTGCTTGTTCTTCTGTATTAGCTCTAACAACAGCTACTACACCACATTCAGCAATTCTTTGTAAAACATCAAATTTTTTCATCTAATTTTACCTCTTTCTTTTTTATTTTTTAATTTTTTTATAAAAAATTAGATTAAGTCTATTATAAAATGAAATCACTCTAGTGTCAAGTAAACGCTTACTTTTAAAAATTAAAACTTTAAAAAATTTAAACCACTTTATTTAATTAATGAATACACTAAAAATATACATTAAATATGATTTTAAAATTCTAAGAAAAAAGCTGTGAAAACATATGCTCACACAGCCAATATTATTCTAAAAATTGCATCAAATTATTTTAAAGATTTATGCCTCAATCTCTTCTACATCTGTTTTTTTATTTCTTTTTAAGAAATATAAAGCATATCCAATACCAATTAAACCTACAACTATTCCTGCAATTAAGCCTAGTAAGAAGCCTAATGAATGACCATTATCAATGTTTGTAAATCCATATGGATAATAAAATGGCCATAAATCTTCAGGTATTGCACCACCTGAATTTGCTCTTTTAATTAGGAATCTCACGATAATAATTACCCAGTATATAAATGGTACAACTAATGCTGTAAAAGGAAAATACATTCTTAATGTCCCTCTTCTTGTATATAATAAGAAATCTACAACTGTAAAAATAGGTAATAAGAAATGTTTGAATACTGATGATAATGTCCAGTAGCCACTTTTCCATATTTTATCTGGTAATACAAATGCTGAAATAATGAATGTTGCGATAATCATAATTAAGGATGCAAATTTCAACATTTCAATTACATCATTATCAATATTTTTGTTTTTAAAAATTGCAAATATTGTAACAATTAATGATAAAACCGCTGTAATAGTTACAAACCAAACAGACCAGTTTGTATAAAACATAAGAGGACTTCTTACTTCTCCACTTTCAGTTTTATTAAGAATTGCAAATGAAATAATTGTTGATGTCAGTGCTATTGCAACATAAACAATCTTAAATATAAATTCTACACATGTTTTTTTATCTTTTAATTTTTCCATACTATCTTAACCCATGACAATATTTAAATTTTTTTCCAGAACCACATGGACATGGATCATTTGGCTTTATATTCACAAATGGATTATTTGCTTTTCTAGCATCTGCTATATCTTTTTGGCTTCTGGTTGTTGATAAATCTTGGTTAGTTTGAAATTTTTTAACCTTATCTTCTTCTTTTCTTACACCTACTACTATTCTAGGTAGTGAATGCATAGCTCTTGCATAAACTTCCTTATGCATCTTTTTATTTAAGGCATCAAATTTACGATAGCCTTCTCTTTTATATAAATCAAGTGGGTTATTTTGTGCATAACTTTGTAAATGAATACCTTGTCTAAATCCAGCCATATCATCAATGTGATTCTGCCAGTTATAATCAAGTACTGGTAAAATTATTTGTTTATAAAGCTGTTCTACATTCTTTTCTACTTCTTCATCGACATTAAGTTCAGGATTTTGAGTTATTATAGCTCTTAATGAAGTTTTGAATTTATCAATACTTTGAGTTACTACTTTCATAGATTCATCATAGATATATTTTTTTATTTCTTCATCATCATCTATTGTTCTAAGCTTATTTACATCAATTAAGTTTCTACCAATAAGTTCAATGTTAAATAAATCAGTCAATTTAGCATCATCAAAATCACCAGGTGCATCCATAAATTTATTTACTTCTTCATCGATTTCAAGTTTGAATATATTTTCTAAAACCGGACCAAGGTTTTCTGCCTTAACTACTTCTTGTCTTTCTTTATAGAAGGCTTCTCTTTGTCTTCTTACTACATCATCGTATTTTAGGATGTTTTTACGAGAATCATAATTTATACCTTCAATCTTAACTTGAGCCATAGTAATCATTTTGGCTAAAGTTTTGGATTCAAGTGGTTTTGATACATCACCATCACCCATCATTGCGATTAGACTTGATAATCTCTGCTTAAATGCATCGCCACCAAAACGCATAATCAAATCATCTTCAACTGACAGGAAGAATCTTGAATATCCCGGGTCACCTTGTCTACCTGATCTACCTCTTAACTGATTATCAATTCTTCTAGCTTCAAATCTTTCAGTACCAAGCACTGCAAGACCATTATAAGTTGATTCGGGTGAATCAAGAGGATATCTATTCGCAACACCTTCACCAAGTTTGATATCGGTACCACGTCCAGCCATGTTAGTTGATATTGTGATTGCACCTTCCTGACCTGCGAGTGCGATAATTTCAGCTTCTCTTGCATGGTTTTTAGCATTTAAAATTTCATGTTTTAAACCGATTTTTCTAAGTAATTTACTTACAAGTTCTGATGTTTCTACGTTAGCAGTACCAACAAGGATAGGTTGCCCCATTTCATGTCTTAATTTAATATCTTCAACTAAAGCTTTAAATTTAAATTCCATAGTTGAAAATAATAAATCAGGTGCGTCTACTCTTATAACAGGCTTATTTGTAGGAACTTCTACAACATACATATTATAAATATCTCTAAATTCTTCTTCTTCAGTCTTAGCTGTACCAGTCATACCTGATAATTTCTTATACATTCTAAAGAAATTTTGATATGTTATTGTCGCAACTGTTATTGTTTCTTTTTTTATTTCAACATTTTCTTTTGCTTCAAGTGCCTGATGTAGGCCTTCACTGAACTGACGTCCTTTTAGAATACGACCTGTAGAAGCATCGACTATTAGAACTTCTTTATGGTCTTCAGATACAACATATTCTTTACCATTAACAAAGATATATACTGCTTTAAGGGCATTATTGATTCTATGGACTATTTCTATATGATTTCCATCATATAGTCCGCCTTCTTTTTTATCAATATTGAAGAATGATTCAGCCTTATCAATACCATTAGGTGTTAAAGCGATTGTCTTTGTTTCAATATCTATTGAATAATCTTCTTCATTTAAAGATTTTGCAAATTCATCTGCCCTCTGATATAGGCCCTTATCTTCTTTTTCACCACCAGATATGATTAATGGGGTTCTAGCATCATCAATCAAAATAGAGTCGACCTCATCGATGATGGCATAATTTAAGCCTTTAACCTGCGTAACTTGATTGTAATTTGCAACCATGTTATCTCTTAAATAATCAAAACCAAGTTCTGAATTTGTTGAATAAATTACATCGCATGCATATACTTCTCTTTTTTCTGCATAATTAAGTTCTCTTAAATTTAAACCTACAGTTAAACCAAGGCTTCTATAAATATCACCGATGATACCATTAGCTTCACGCCCAGCAAGATATTCGTTTACTGTAACGATATGTACGCCATTACCTGTTAATGCATTTAAATATGCAGGAAATACTCCTGTTAAGGTTTTACCTTCACCGGTTTTCATTTCTGCGATATTGCCACCATGTATAGCAATAGCACCAGCGACCTGAACAAAGAAAGCCTTCATCCCACTTACACGGTATGCCATTTCTCTTACAACTGCGTAGGCATCAACTAATATATCATCAAGTTTAGCACCATTTTTTATTAATTCTTTAAATTCTTCGGTTTTATTTCTTAATTCTTCATCTGTAAGCTTTTCCATTTCAGGTTCTTTATCTAAAACCTTTTTTGCAAGCTTTTCACATCTTTTATATTCTTTATAACCTGAATCAAATAGTACTTTTTTTAGTCCCATATTATCTCCTATTTTATGCTGTTAATTTTATCAGCAAGTACCTTAATTTCATTAATTGCATTATCATCTAAAGCTGATTTAATTGTTACTTTTTCATCTAAAATATTTAAGTTTTTAGAATCTTTAAATAAATCAACTATAACTTTTTTTGCATTTGGTGCCCAAGTTCCGTTTTCGATAACTGCGATATTCCTGTTTTGGAAATTCTTTTCTTTTAGTAGACTTATGAATTCATCCATTCTAGGGAATATTCCGCCATTATATGTTGTAGTAGCTAAAATGATATTTTTATATTCAAATGCACTCTCAACACATTCATAAATATCTTCATTTACTAAATCCATTAATTCTGAATCAGGAATTAATTCTGATAACATTTGGGCTGCCCTTTTGGTATTGCCATAAACTGAAGTATAAATTATTACAGTACCTTCTTTTTCAGGTTCATATTTACTCCAAGTATCATATAAGCCTAAATAATAATCTAAATCTTCTTTTAATACTGGTCCATGTAGAGGATAAATTCCTTTTACATCAAAATTCTCTAATTTCTTTAATAAAGTTTGTACTGGAATACCAAATTTTCCAACGATACCAAAATAATATCTTCTTGCTTCACATGCCCAGCCTTCAGGATCATCAAAATCAAGAGATCCGAATTTACCGAATGCATCAGCAGAAAATAATGATTTATCAAGATCATAATATGATACCATTACTTCAGGCCAATGTACCATAGGTGCCATAATGAATGTTAATTCACCTTTACCTAAATTTAATTTATCATTTTCTTTTACTGTATATAAATTCTTAAATTCAAAACCTGGGAAGAATTGTTTTAAATATTGGAATGTTTTTGCATTACCAACCAATGTAGTTTCAGGATATATTTTTAAAAATGCTAAAATACTTGAAGAATGATCTGGTTCCATATGAGAAATTACTAAATAATCAGGTTTTTTCCCGTTTAAAGTCTTGCTTAAATTCTTTAACCAATCATCTTTTTTAACTATATCAACACTATCCATTATGCAGATTTTTTCATCAAAAATCACATATGAATTATAACTTATTCCTTCTGGAATAATAAATTGTGCTTCAAATAATTTTGTTATTCTATCATTTACGCCAACATATTTAATCATAATCATGTTCTCCTTTTTTCTTCAACTAATTTATTATAGCATAGCTATTAATAAATTGCTAGAAAAAGATATGAAATAAGACATTAAAAATAAGCACAACCTAAGTCGTGCCTACAAAAATTTTTTGTTTTTTAAAATATTAATATTCTGGAGTTGGCTGTGGAGTCTGTTTTTCTTTAATTACTCCTACTGCAGCCTCAGTAGTTAAGAATAAACCTGCGATAGATGCAGCATTTAAGATTGCACTTCTTGTAACCTTAGTTGGGTCAACAATACCACTTTTGAACATATCAACCCACTTTCCTTCTTTAGCATCAAAGCCATAATTTTCTTTCTGTGATAACTGTAATTCAACGATATCTTTGCCGCTATAACCTGAATTTTCAGCTATCTGATAAAGTGGAGATGTAAGTGAATCAATTACAACATTCATACCACGTTTAACATCAACGATATCACTCTTAAGTTCATTCTTGACTTCTTTATAGATTGATGCCAGTGCAGCACCACCACCTATAACTATACCTTCAGCAAGGGCAGCTTTAGTAGCATTTAAGGCATCTTCTATCCTTAATTTCTTTTCTTTTAATTCAGATTCAGTTGTAGCACCAACCTTGATTAAGGCAACACCATTTGCAAGTTTAGCAATTCTCTTTTGGATTGCTTCTTTCTGATATTTTGAAGTTTCAGCCTTTAATTTTTCATTCAAATCATTTACATGATTTTCAATTTCTTCTTTATTTCCAGCACCTTCAATGATTGTTGTAGAATCTTTTTCTACTAAAATCTTTTTAGCAGATCCTAATTCTTCAAATGTTAAATCTTTTAATTCCATATTGATTTCTTTATCAACAAATTTAGCACCAGTAAGTAAAGCAATATCGCTTAAATTTTCTCTTTGGCTATCACCAAAACCAGGAGCCTTAGTTGCTACAACATTGAATGTACCACGAATCTTGTTGATAACTAATGTTGAAACTACTTCTTGTTCAATATCATCAGCAATTATTAATAATGGTTTATGAGTCTGAACAATCTGTTCAAGTATAGGTAATATTTCCTGAACTGAAGTGATTTTTCTGTTTGTAACCAAAACATATGCATTTTCAAGTTCAACCATAGTTTTTTCTAAATCACCAACCATGTATGGAGAAATATAACCTTTGTCATACTTCATACCTTGTGTAACTTCTAAAGATGTTTCAAAACTCTTTGATTCATCTACGTTGATTACACCATCTTTACCTACAAGTTCGATAGCATCAGCTATATATTTGCCTATTTCAGCTGAAGATGATGATATTGTCGCAACAGAATTAATATCGCTTGATGTTTCAATTTTTCTACAGCGTTCTA
>CAKZZJ010000061.1 GCA_937885165.1 uncultured Caryophanales bacterium | reverse complement strand
GAGGAAAATATGGCAAAAAAATTAATTGAACTTCGTGGCATATATAAATCATATGGAGATGTAAATGCTGTAGAAGATTTTAATCTATATGTTAATGAAAATGAATTTGTAACCCTTGTCGGTCCATCAGGTTGTGGCAAAACAACAATATTAAGACTTATTGGTGGATTTGAGGATGCAGATTATGGGGAAATTATACTTGATGATGTCATTATCAATAATCTTCCTGCACACCAGCGTCCTATAAATACTGTATTTCAGCGCTATGCTTTATTTCCTCATTTAAATGTTTTTGATAATGTCGCCTTTGGTTTAAGAAATTTCTCAAGAACGATGTCTGAAATTAAGACTAATTGTTCTAGAAAATATGAAAATGAAAGAGAAGATATTTTAAAAAAGCTAAGTGATAAAAAAATCACTAAAGAAGAAAAAAATAAATTAAAATTTAGATTAAAAGAAATTAGAAATCAAGTAAAAGTTGATACTAGTGAAGAAAAATATAAACTAATTGAAAAAAAATTAGCTGAAATTGATGTTAAATATGAAGCCTTATTAAAAGATATTGATGAAAAAATCGAAATAGAATGGAATAAGGATGATGTTGTAAAAAGTGCAAAACTTGAATTAAAAGAAATATATGAAAAAGTAGCTTTAGATATAGAAAAAGGCGAAAGTAAAGCAAAAGCTCTTAAGAAATATGAAGCTAGAATAAAAGAATTAAATAAGGTTACTAAATGGGAAGAATTAACCAAACTTGAGCGCGAAAGAAAAGAATTAATCAAAAACAAAAATCTTGAAATCAAAAGTGCCAAATCACTTATGATGAATAAAAAGCAGATTAAAGAAGAAGTGTTTGAAGCCTTAAAACTTGTCAAGCTTGATGGCTATGAATACCGCAAGATTGATGAAATGAGTGGTGGACAGCAACAGAGGGTTGCTATAGCAAGGGCGATTGTTAATAAACCCAAGATATTGTTGCTCGATGAATCATTATCTGCACTTGATTTAAAATTAAGGCAAGATATGGAATATGAATTAAAAGAAATGCAACGTCATTTAGGAATTACATTCATATTTGTTACTCATGATCAGGAAGAAGCACTTACTATGAGCGATACTATAGTTGTAATGAACAAAGGTAAAATTCAGCAGATTGGTACACCAGAAGATATCTATAATGAACCAAAGAACCGTTTTGTTGCGAACTTCATCGGTGAATCTAACATTTTTGAAGGTACATATTTAGGAGATAAAATGGTCAGGTTTATGGGTAATGATTTCTTATGTGTTGATGAAAATTTTGAAGTAAATGAGAAAGTAGATGTAGTAATAAGACCTGAAGATTTTGACAGAGTAGATTTAGATAAAGCCAAAATCATCGGTATAGTTACTGATATTGTATTTAAGGGAGTCCATTTTGAAATATGCCTTGATGTAGAGGGCAAAGAAGTAGTATTACATAATTATGAAAATGCTAAAGTAGGAGATAAGATTGGTCTTAATGTAGATCCATATGAGATTCATCTTATGAAATATAATGAAGAGATTTAAAAAGATGTCCATACCATATCTTGTATGGATGATAATATTTACAGGTATCCCTTTATTACTTATGATCATATTTGCATTTTCAACTATAGAATCTTTCTCTGCTTACACATTTAATGTAAGTGAAGTATCATTTACGGCAAATAATTTATCTCATTTAGTTGATAGAACATTTATCAATGCTTTATTTAGATCGCTTCTTTACGCTTTAATAGCAACAGTACTTACGATATTAATAGGCTATCCTATTGCCTATTTTATCTCAAGAAGCAATTTTAGGCATAAATATCTTATTTTATTAATCTTTATTATGCCGATGTGGACTAATATGCTTCTTAGAATTCAGACAATAAATAATTT
>CAKZZJ010000060.1 GCA_937885165.1 uncultured Caryophanales bacterium | reverse complement strand
GCATAGATATGACAAATTATTCTGTAAAAAGAAGTAAGGATGATACAGTAGTTGAAGTAAAAGGACATAGCGGCTATAACAATAAAGGTTATGATATCGTTTGTGCCGGTATATCTATGGCAACTACATTTACTGCAAATCTCATTTCAAGACTTAAATACAAATATGAACTACTTGATTTAAAACTTGAAGAGGGATATTTTAGATTGCAGGTTAAAAATACTGACAGGGTTTTAAATGAGATTGTTGATAATCTGATTGAAACTCTAGATGAACTTTGGTATGAATATCCAGGATTCATCAAAAGAAAATAATTAGGAGGTAATAAACTATGATGTTTAAAATTAATCTACAGTTATTCGCATCTAAAAAAGGTGTTGGTTCAACTAAAAACGGTCGTGATTCTCAAGCTAAAAGACTAGGTGCTAAAGTAGCTGATGGTGAAGTTGTTACTGCTGGTTCAATATTATTCCGTCAGAGAGGAACTAAGTTCTTCCCAGGTGAGAATGTTGGTCGCGGTGGCGATGATACATTATTTGCTAAAGTTGCAGGAGTAGTTAAATTTGAACGTAGAGGTAAAACTCAAAAACAAATTTCTGTTTACCCTGCTCAATAATAATGAATAAAATTTTGCCCTAGAAGGGCAATTTTTTTTCCAAAAAGGAAGGTTGTATTATGTTTGTTGATCAAGCGAAGATGGAAATATTTGCCGGAAAAGGCGGAGATGGAATCGTTGCTTACAGAAGAGAATTAAAAATTGAATATGGTGGTCCTTTCGGTGGTAATGGTGGCCGTGGCGGTAATATTTATTTTATAGGTGATGAAGGTTTATCTACACTTCTTGACTTACGCTATAAAAAAATTATAAAAGGCTTAAATGGAGAAAATGGGAAACATAAAGGTATGTATGGTAAAAATGCTTTAGATACTTATATTCCTGTACCTCTTGGCACAACCATCTTTGATGATGAAGCAAATGCCATAATAGGAGATATAACAAAAAATAAAGAAACATTACTGGTAGCTAAAGGCGGTCGTGGTGGAAGAGGCAATATGGCTTTTCAGTCTAATTCGCTTAAATGTCCTGATTTTGCGGAAAAAGGATTTGTAGGAGAACATGTATTTGTAAGATGTGAATTAAGAGTTCTTGCTGACTGCGGTTTGGTAGGCTTTCCTAGTGTAGGTAAATCAACACTGATATCCCGTGTATCTATGGCAAGACCAAAGATAGCACCATATCACTTTACTACATTAGTGCCTAATTTAGGAATGGTAAGACTTAATGATGGTTCTGATTTTGTAATGGCTGACTTGCCTGGAATTATAAAGGGTGCACATGAAGGCGTAGGTTTAGGCCTTGATTTTTTAAGACATATTGAAAGATGTAGAGTAATTGTGCATATTATCGATATGGCAAGTGTTGATGGGCGAGATCCATATGAAGATTATCTTGCGATAAATGAAGAACTAAAAGAATATAAATTAAATCTACTAAAAAGACCTACAATTCTTGTTGCTAATAAAATGGATTTAGATGGGGCAAAAGAAAATTTAGCTAAATTTAAAGAAAAAGTTGATAAGGAAATAATTGAAATATCAGCACTTACAAACGATAATTTAGATACACTTTTATATAAGATAAGTTCTTTACTTAAAGAAACTAAAGAATTCTCATTATTTGAAGAAAAAGAATATGTAAAAGAATATGGCCTAAAAGAAGAAAAAGCTTATTTTACAATCAGAAAAGATGATGATGGTGTATTTGTTATCGAAGGTGATGGTATAAGAAGATTATTTGAAATGACAGATTTTGAATCCGATACATCAAGATTCCGATTTGCAAGAGAATTAAGAAGACACAAAGTTGATGATGAATTATTAAAACTTGGTGTTAAAAATGGTGATACAGTAAGAATTTTTGAATATGAATTTGAATTTTA
>CAKZZJ010000059.1 GCA_937885165.1 uncultured Caryophanales bacterium | reverse complement strand
TTATTGACGCGCTGAAAGCTTTATCATAACCGGCTGAAACTAATAACGGATAACATAAACTCCCGGCAGCCGCAACAACTGAAGCCGAAGAATCCGAAACAGACGAAAAAAGAACAGTCACAAGCACCGCAGATAACGGCATAAAAATTTTTAATCTGCCTATGAAATAATTTAATAAATCGCTGATTTTCATCGCGAGTCCGCCGGAAAAAATTATTTTGCCAGCTATTATAAATAATAATATCGGTATTCCATCTTCGTGAATTGTCCGCGTTACAGCATAATATGAAAGCTCAGAAGCTGTTACAAGGCCGTCAAAAAAAGTTATCCATGATGCTGCGAATATACTCGAAAATAACGAAAGCCCAGTTAAAGATAAAATAAATAACATCGCAAGAATTATAATTATTATCATGTTATGAATTTCTCCCGATGATCACGTAAAAAATTGAAACCGGATAAACTATGAGCGAAATTAAATATAAAATTCCATTCCAGACATATTCCTCAGTAAAACTCATTCTGGATATAAAATCTTTCAAGCCCCAAATTAATACGACTTCCAGAAATATCAAATTAAATAATGATACGATCATGTAAAGTTTCATAATTTTTTCTCCATGAAGAATCAATACCTAATTATTCTACATGGAGTAAAAATTATGAACGAAGATATAAAGATAGCGATATATTTAATGAAATTTTTGAAGAAGTTTTAAGACAGGCAATGGAATATGGATTTATTGATATGGAAGCAGTATTTTATGATGGCACCCATCAAAAGGCTAATGCCAATAATAGAAAATGTACAGATGAGGAAGTAGAAATTGAAGCAAAAAGTTATAAGGATGATTTATTAAACGAAATTAATAATGTTAGAAAAGCCCATGGGCAAAAAGAAGTAAGACAAGTTATAAATGAAGAACTTGATTTTAATGAAAAAACTGGAGAAGAAATAACCAAAGTTAAAACAAAACATATAAAAGTTAGTACAACTGATCCAGAAAGTGGGCATTATCATAAGGGAGAGCATGAGCAATGCTTTGCATATACCCATAATACTGTATCAGATAAAAATGGATTTGATTTATTCTCATATAGAAAATTAATTAGATTTCTAACTGATATATTCTTAAGATTACCATTTTGGTGATCATAAACTCCATATACAACACTTACAATAGTTTTATTTTGAGATAAAGCATTTGTTAGTTCATCTACACTATATGTTGTAGTTATATTACTCATTATATATTGTGCAGTTCCTAATTGTGATATTTGATTACTATTTAACTCAGAAGTTATTTCTGGAGTTTGTAATAATGTATTTACAAATTGTAATGGTGTCATACTATAACTGCCAGACAAATCTCTAGTTATTGCATAATTTAATTTTGCACCAGTTTCTGCATCTATTCCAAACATTGAATATAAATTGGTATTGGGAAGTTCTGTATCATAATATGAATTAAGCGTCACTATTGTTTGTAATGATTTTTTTGTATCTTCACTAAAATATGATTTGTAAGCATCTTGCTCTGCCATATTTAATGCAACATTTGCAAATCCATTTAGTGTTAACTTAGAATTTGTATTATATCCTGTATAGTAAATATATAAAAGTGACATTGTATTATCATCTAAACTTAATCCTAAATTATTAAGTGATGTTTTCATAGATGACACATCTAATTCATTAGTAATTATTTGTTCATTACTTAATGTAGATAACATGTTTAATGATTTAATAGTACTTTCATCAAACATATCTTTATAAGCATCTTGATTAGACATATTTAGTGCAAAATTCGCAAATTCATTTAATGTCATTTTTGTATTACTCTCTGTATTTACTCTATGGAATAAGAATAATTGCTCAATCAAATTTTTATCTATTCCAAAAATACTAGATAGTTCACTTGAATTCATCTTTTTATTTATTTTATTTGTATCTGTAAAATTTTGTAACTGTTTTAATTTTGAAATTGTAGTTGAATCTAAACTTGATGAATATTCTCTATCATTTGCTACGTCGTTAAGCATAAAATCCACAAAATCTTTTAAAGTCATTTTAGTATCAACATTTTTGCTGTTATAGTAAATTAATATATTATCTGCATCATCTTTATTCATTCCTAAAATATCTGCAATTTCTTTGGTCGTTCTTTTTTCATTCATTAAAGATGATGATGTAAAATTTTCAAGTAAATCTAAATTATCTCTAGTATCTTGATTTAATGAATCACTAAAATTATCATTAGTATAAATATCTGATTTAATAAATGAAATAAATTCATTTAATGTCATTTTATTACTTGAATCTTTATTATAATAATTGTAATAAATAAGTTTAATTAAATATTCCTCTATTTCTGTATCTTGACCTAAATCTTCAAATTTCTTGTTTAATTCATCATAGGCAAGTTTCTCATTAATTGTATTAGAATAGCATAAAACCTCATCTATTTTTTCATCTTTCTCTAATTCTTTACAATAAGATGAAATTAATTCTTCATATTTATTGTTATAAACAATTGCTACTTGATTTGTTGCTGGAAATACTGCACCAACTTTATCTTGTTGTGAACCTGTATAAAGAATACCAATATTTCCTTTTAATAAGTAGGCAGCAATAAATAATGCAACTATTAAAGCTGATTGAATATACCTAGTTTTATATATAAAATTACCTAATTTAGTTAAATTAAACTTCGGTGATTTTTTCTTAGTCTTATCAATCAAGTTATCAAATATTAAAAGTAAAGCAGGTAAACAGAAGAAAATACTTACCAAACTAAGCAATACTCCTTTTGCTAATACAAATCCTAAATCTCTACCTATAGTAAAACTCATAAACACTAAGCAAATTAAACCTACTATAGTTGTAACTGAACTACTAGAAATTGATTGAATACTATGTAACAATGCCTGTTTCATAGCTTTTACCTTATCAGGCTCAATTTCATTTTCTTGTCTAAATCTATTTATTAACATTATAGAATAGTCCATTGATAAAGCTAATTGCAATATTGCTGAAATTGAACTTGTAATGTTTGATACATTATTAAATATTATATTAGTTCCATTATTTAGTAAAATCGCAATAAGTATTGAGAATAAGAAAAGAAATGGCTCTACATATGATTCACACATTATTATTAATATTATTGCAACACCTGTTATAGCAACTACTAAAATCCATGTTGGTAAAATCTCAAGATTGCTATCTGCTATATCTCCATTTGTTTCAATATCATATTTTTTGTATTGTTCTTTAATGTTTTCATATACTTCTTTGGATATTTCAGAATCACTAGGCTCATCAACATTTATTGTATATAAAGTATAATCTTCTTTGTTATATTCTTCTGTTTTATCATAATCCACAGAAGAAACATTTTCTTGGTTACTTAATTCACTATATATTTGTTCCTTATCTTCTTCTGTCAATCCTTTAAACATTATATTAAATGAACTTGATTTCTCTACTTGGTCAAATTCTTCTTCCATTTTATCCATACCAATTCGAGTTTCAGAATCGCTTGGTAAATATTTAGTAATATCATCATTTATCTCTACTTTTTGCGATACTATTGCACATACTATCGCTAATATAATAAAAATTATTAAAATTATTTTTCTTTTGTCAACTATAAAATTAGTAATTTTTTTCATAAAAAATCTATCCCTTTCTCGTATATAAATGTAATGTGTTTCTTCTAATCAGCACATAATTTATAATTATACTATAATTATATGAACTTTTTATTAACTTTCTTTAGCTATTACAATTTTTTGAATTTTATTTAGAATGAAAAAAGCATAATTGTCTATGCTTTTTTAGGAATATATATTTTAATTTTTAAACATCTCTATCAAGCAATCTTTCATATTATACATTTACTAGTTTTTTTATTTTTCCTTCTTTTATCTCTACAAATCGTTTAATCTTCTTAGTTGTAGTTTTTATAAATTCGCCATCTTTTATTTCTAAACTTTTTATAGCTTTATAGTTTGTGACTTTTTTATTAACTGCTTTTATCTTGTTCCAAATTATTTCGTATATCTCTTTTTCACTTATATCTCCATATAGTTCTTTTATTTTATCATAATTAGGAATAGCTCTACAAGTTACTATTAGTTCTTTTTCGCCTTCAACTTCCTTACCATATACCATACATTCTTCAATTTCTTCAATACTTGATAATAATAATTCTAATTCTTCAGGGAATATATTTTTACCATTTTGAGTAACAATTACATTTTTTATTCTTCCAGTTATATAAATAAAATTATCTTTATCTACATATCCTATATCTCCTGAATGAAACCATCTTCTTCCATCCTCATCATATTCAATAACTTCTTTTGTTGCTTCTTCATCTTCATAATATCCCATCATTAAAGTATTAGTTGAAATTAAAAGTTCTCCTTCTCCTTTTTCATCAGGATTTTCAACTTTTACTATTCCATTTATTATAGTTTTTCCAGCAGAACCTATTCTTGTGTCATAATCTGGTGTTACTGCTGATATTGGTGATGTTTCCGTTAAGCCATATCCTTGTAAAAACATAATTCCTAAATCTGAATACCACTTACCTATTTTCTTATCAATAGGAGCAGCAGCTGAAACTACAAATCGCAATTTTCCACCAATTCCATCATATATTTCTTTAAATACTTTTTTCTTAATATCAATTCCAAAGGTTTTTAGTACATTTGTTATTTGCATCATTGATGAAACTATTTTTTCTTTTTTGCTCTTTTTAACGCTTTTCATAATATTTTTGTATAAGCTCTCTAGCAATAATGGAACTGCAATCATTATAGTTGGATGTGTTTCTTTTAAGTTATCTGAAATATATCTTAATCCTTGACAAACTGTTATTGATGCACCTACGCCTAAAGGTAGTAAAAAGCCTATACTTGATTCGTATGTATGGTGAAGTGGTAATACTGAAAAGAATCTATCTGTTTCATCTATAGCAACATAAGCTGAAACTGCATTTACATTGTTAGCAAGTTGTCTATTATTTACCATTACTCCTTTACTATTTGCTGTTGTTCCTGATGTGAAGAATAATGCTCTAAATTCATCTGGATCTATTTCTATTTGTTTAAATGAGTTGTCCCCATTTTCTATTAGTTTTCTTCCTTCTTCTAATACTGTATTAAATCCTATTGTTCTACCTTCTAATTTTTCATCACTTTTCATTTGAATAAAATATTTAACAGTTGGTACTTTATCCATTATTGCTTTTATTCTATCTTTTTCATGTGGCGAATAAATTACAGCTGATGCTTTTGACCTATTTACAACATTTTCAATTTCATTTTCTGGGAGTTCTTTATCAACAGGAACAGTAATTCCAGCTCCTATTAAAACTGCTATATAAGAAACATACCAAGCATACTGGTTTTCACCAATTATTACTATTCTTTCATCTTTTAAATTATATTTTTTAGTTAATGCTGTTCCTAAAGCTTGAACATCATTATCAAATTCTCTATATGAATATTCTCTAAACTTTTCATCTTTAGGACTATTTTTATCTAAAATAAAAGGTCTATTTGCAAATTTTTCTAATGTATTTAGATACATTTCCTTCACTGTTTCATAATGTGTTTCTGGATAGTGTTCTCCTTTTTTTAATTTTTCTTTTTTTACAGCTTTTACATCAATTTTTGAATAATCCTTTTTTAATTCTTCTATATCTTCTAAATTTTCCATTTTAATTTTATCGAATTTAAAATCTGGTTCTTCTTTTAGATTATTTAATTTATTACTACTCATATATCTATATACCTCTTTCTTGCTATATTACTTTATACATTTAATAAATTTATAATTTCTTCTTTTATTTTATTATTAGCAATTTCTTCTATTTGTTTTTTATCAATTTCATTTTTTTCTAGCTCTTTGAAATTAAATGGTTTACCATATATTACGGTGTTTTTTGTAAATGGTTTTGCCTTTCCTTTAATTCCTATTGGAACAATTTTAACATCTGTTTTTAAAGCTAAATATCCAGCTCCATTTTGTATTTCGCCATTATTTTTTTGCATTCCATTTCTAGTGCCTTCTGGAAAGATGCCTAAGCATCCACCTTCTTTTAATGTTTTTAAGCATTGTTTAATTGCGTCAATATCTTTCTTATCTCGTTTTACATATATACAATTAAAAGACCAACATACATATCTAGTAAATATATTTCTTTTTAATTCTTCTTTAGCAACAAACCTCATTTTTCTACCAGCTGTTAATACTATCGCAATTGGATCAAAAAAACTTTTGTGATTACCACAAAATATTAAAGGTTCGCCTTTAGGTATATTTTCTTTTCCCTTTGCATTCATGCCATAGAATATTTTAAGTATTATATATAATACTGTTCTAATTATCCCTCTGGAGATAAATTTTAATATTTCTATCATATCATCTTCCTCTTTATGTTTATTATCTATTTTAGTTTATCAATTTTTTTCTTTATATTATAAAAGTGATAATCCTAAACTAATCATAATTATATACATTATAGTTTTTGGAATCATCAACATACCTATTTTAGGATTTTCCTTAGCATATAAAGTTACTGGAATATAAAATACAAAACTTAATAAAATACATATAGCCATAGTAATTCCATAAGAATTACCTAAGAGCATAAACAATATAGTTTCAATTAAACCTGTTATAGTAAAAACAAAATTTCTACATACTGAAAGTTTTTTATTTCCATTTTTAAACCAATCATTTTGTGGTAATAAACATAATGTTATTCTAGTTAGTGCAGTAATCCATATAGATATTGGAATTATACTTGAGATAGTTAAATTAACATTTAGTTTTTTCCATATATAGAACAAAATTATATAAAACACTGTCATAGTAATTGAAGTAATCAGTAATCCAAAATTCATCCACCATTGTATTTTTTCTGTTTCTCCTTTTATATTTCTTATCACTCTTGGAATCAAATGAAAAGCATCACCAAATCCAAGTATAAGAGTCATTATACCATATAATAAAAATAACCTATTTGAACCATTTTTTAAAAATAATATTGTTGCAATGAAATCAAACATTAAATAAGCAATGCAAAATACTGATTCACCTATTCTCATTCCAATCTTTCCTTTTGACATATACTGTATCCTCCTTCGTATATTTTAAAATATTAAACCAATTATTAAACCAATAAATGCTCCTGCTACAACTTGAAATGGAGTATGTCCTGTCATTTCTTGTAATTTTTCAAAATTACTCATTTTATTATCTTGTAAAATATCATTTAATACTTTTGATTGTTTACCAACTGTATTTCTAACTCCTACTGCATCACACATAACAACAATAGCAAAAAATAAGCTAATAGCAAAATTTGATGTTTCGATTCCTTCATGTTTTGCAACAATTGTAGCTAAGCAAACTGCAACTGCTGAATGAGAGCTTGGCATTCCACCAAAACCAAATAATCTACGCCAATTCCATTTTTTTGTTTCAAAATAATCATAACAAACTTTAAATAATTGAATTCCTAACCATACTAAAGCTGGAATTAATATATATTTATATCCTAATTATGCATTATTCTCACAAAATAACTGGTATGTATTTACTATTGAAAGTAGTTTGGTAAATCTTAGGTATTACTCTACTTATCCAAATTATATTAAATATATAGATTCGTCGGATATAGAATACTGGCAACTCTTAGACAGTTTTACTTTGCAAAACCTATATGATAAATTGGTTAAGTCTTCTGAGAATAGTCAAAGCATATCAGATGTAGCGGATTCTTTAACTTCAAC
>CAKZZJ010000058.1 GCA_937885165.1 uncultured Caryophanales bacterium | reverse complement strand
TTCGCCATCTGTAGTATTACTTTTTGAAAAAACATGTGATCCAAGATTTTTTGTTGACAATATGTCAAGTGAACTTTCTATCAAGATAGTTTCTATGATAGTTGGATCACTACTTGTTGGTATAGGTGTAGGTGTTGCTATAAAAAACAATGGCTCAACCGGGGGTATGGATGTATACCAAAAAATATTAAATAAGAAGCTTAAAATACCTATGAGTGTAACTATTTATATGACTGACTGGGTAATAGTTATTCTTGCTGGTTTTGTAGTAGAAGGCGAATTTACTTATATGTATCAGCTTGAAAATGTATTATTTGGTTCAGTTGGTGTATTTATTCAAGCCTATATCATAGATAGAATATGTTTATCAGCCAAACCAAGAAGAACAGTATATGTTATAACTGATTACCCTGATAAAATAAAAGAATTAATATATAGTGAATTAGATAGAGGCGTAACATTTTCTAATGTAGTTGGTGCCTATACTAATTTAGATAGAACTATGGTAATCTGTACTATGGATAAGAATGAAGCATATAAGATTACTGAGATGATATCTCTTGAAGAACCTCAGGCCTTTACATTTGTTACAGATTGTAAGGAAGTAAGAGGAAGATATGATAAAAGAGGTATCTTATGATTATAAATGATATTAAAAAGGTTCCAAAAAAATCTTATTATTTAGTGACTATAGATTATAAAGATTATCAAATAGAAGAATTAGTATTAACTAAATATGATTTATATGAAGGTATGGAAATAGATTCAAAAAAATTTTTTCAGATATTAGATGAATCTGAAATATCATCAGGTTATAATATGGCAGTTAAATATTTAGTTAAATATGTTAAATCAGAAACCGAAATAAGAAGATATCTTTTAGGTAAAAAAATCAAGTCAAGGAATATAAATATTATCATCGATAAGCTCAAACAAAATAGATTAATTAATGATGGTAAAATGATTGATGCGATATTAACATCACTAATTTTATCTGGAAATGGTATTAATTTAATTAGACATAAGCTATATCAAAAAGGCTTTGATAAAGAATTAATTGATTCAAAACTTGAAGATTTAGATGAAGAATTATATGTAGAAACAATCAATAAGATGTATGAAAAAGCCTTAAAACGATATAAAAAGTATGATGAATATGTAAGGATTAATAAAGTAAAATCATATCTAGTTTCAAGAGGATATACATTATCAGATATCGAAAAATTAAATATTTAGTATTTAAAATGCAATTAATTAATTGTGAAAGCGCTTAATTTATTATATAATATTCTATAGGGAGGTCACTACAAATGGTTAGAGAAAAAATAAATCATGACTTTTTATATTATTTTGATCAGGGTAAGTCACTAAATTCATATGATGTGTTTGGTGCTCACTTGGTTAAAAATGAAAAAAATGAAATTATAGGGTGTGAATTCTGTCTATACGCTCCTAATGCAAATAGAGTAGAAATCATCGCCGAATGGAATAATTTTGAACTTGGACGACAAGAATTATATTGTGTTGATGAAAAAGGAATATGGTATGCTTACTTAGAAGGTAATTATTTTGAATGGAAAAGATATTTATATGTAATTACTACTAAGCAAGGTGAAATGTTATATAAATCAGATCCATATGCATTCTTTTCAGAAGAAAGACCATCTAAAGATTCAAAAGTATATGATATAGATGGTTATGTTTGGAATGATCAGGATTATATGTATACAAAACAAAAGACATATGATAAGCCCGTATGTATTTATGAGATGCATATTGGTTCATGGAGAAGAAGACCAGATGGCAGCTTTAATACATATAATGATATTGTTAGAATGCTTATTCCATATTTAAAAGATTTTGGCTTTACTCATGTGGAATTAATGCCAATTTATGAACATCCTCTTGATATGTCATGGGGATATCAAGGTACAGGCTATTATTCTGTAACATCAAGATATGGTTCACCTAAAGATCTAATGTGGTTCATTGATGAATTACATAAAGCAGGCTATGGTGTAATAATCGACTGGGTTCCAGGACATATTTGTAAAGATTATAACGGATTATATAGATTTGATGGATCATTTTTATATGATTATTCCAAAGAAGAAGATAGAGAAAATAAAGAATGGGGTACAGCTAACCTTGATTTAGGCAAAGGTGTTACAAGATCATTTTTATATTCAAATGCTTTCTTTTATATGAATTATTTCCATGTTGACGGATTTAGAATTGATGCTGTAAGCAATATAATTTATTATATGGCTAATCCTGAACGTGGTGTAAATGAAGGTGGTCTTGATTTCTTAAGAACATTATCTTATAACCTATTTGGTAAAGATGATAGAATATTACTTATGGCTGAAGACTCAAGCGCATTCCCTAATGTAACTAAACCTGCATCATATGGTGGCTTGGGCTTTAATTATAAATGGTGTATGGGCTGGATGAATGATACATTAAAGTATTTCAAGAAGGATCCGGTATATAGAAAATATCATCATTATGAATTAGCATTCTCAATGGATTATTTCTATAATGAACAATTCTGCTTACCTTTATCGCATGATGAAGTTGTGCATATGAAAGGCTCATTATTAAATAAAATGCCAGGTGATCAGTGGCAACAATTTGCCAATTATCGTCTTTTAATTGGCTTCCAAATGACACACCCTGGCAAGAAATTATTATTTATGGGTCAGGAATTCGCTCCATATGATGAATGGCATTATGAATCAGAATTACCATGGAATATCTTAAATTTCCCATTGCATGATTCTGCATTCAGATATGTAAAGGAAATAACTAAATTATATCATGATGAAAAAGCATTATTTGAAATGGATTTTGATAGAGAAGGCTTCCAGTGGATTGATAAGGATAATGTAGATCAGTCAATATTCATCTTCGCAAGACTTGCAAAAGATAAACAAGATCATGTAATAGTAGTTATGAATTGCACACCTAATACATATGATAATTACCGTATAGGTGTTTTAGATGCTGATTATTATTATGAAATAATGAATTCAGACAAAGACATTTATAATGGATCTAATAGAATTAATCCATTCCCACTAAGAAGCGAAAATTATCCTCAGTATGGTAGAGAAAAATCAATTATGATGACTATTCCGCCTCTTGGCATCTCTATTTTAAAGGCCGGATATGATGAAAAGTCTGAAAAAATAAAAGAGAATGTAGAAGTTAAAGAAGAAAAAAAGCCAAAGGCAAAGAATAAAACCAAATAATTTGTTTTAAAATCGTAAATTTTATGATAAAATTATGAAGATTTTGAGTAAAAAGGAGTAATTAATTTTATTTTAGTACAATAATTATGAATCGTTACGGAAATTTTAAGGATGTAAAAACATTCAAAGAAAATTTTATTAAAAAACTAGAAAGCAAATACGCAGTTGATTTTGCAGATTCAACTCCATATCAGCAATATGTAGTTTTAGGCGAAATGCTAAGATATTATGTAGCTTATGACTGGCGTAATACAGATCAAACTATCAGAAAAAACAAAATGAGGAAGGTTTATTATTTTTCAATGGAATTTCTGATGGGAAGAATGATTACTAATAACTTGATAAATGCGGGAGTTTATCCACTTGTTAAGGAAGCATTTGATGAACTTGGCATCGATTTAAATGAAATAGAACATCAGGAAACAGATGCCGGCTTAGGTAATGGCGGTTTAGGAAGACTTGCTGCCTGCTTTATGGATTCTGTTGCTTCACTTGGATTACCTGTATATGGTAACTGTATAAGATATCGTTATGGTTTCTTTGAACAAGGTATCAAAAATGGTTATCAGGTAGAACATCCAGATAGATGGCTTAAAGATGTTAACGTATGGGAAATAAGAAAAGATGAAGAAGCAGTTGAAATTCCATTTTATGGTTATATTGAAATAAATTCAGAAAATGGTAAATTAATCGTTAAACATAGAAATGCTGAATATGTTAAGGCTGTTCCATATGATATTCCTATCGTAGGTGATGGAAACCATGTCGTAAATAATTTAAGATTATGGAGTGCAGAGCCTGCAACAGTTTATCCTGATGATGCCTTTGAATATCATAGAAATTTACGTGAAATATCATCTATGCTTTATCCAAATGATGAAACTGAAGAAGGTAAATTATTAAGATTAAAACAACAATATTTCTTCGTATCTGCAGGAGTTAATGCTGCCATACGTTACCAAAAGAGTGTATTTGGTAGTGTAAGAAATATGGATAAAAAGATATTATTCCACATAAACGATACACATCCAGCACTAATCATTCCTGAGCTTATGAGAATACTTGTTGATGAAGAAGGCTTAGAATGGGATAAAGCATGGCAGATAACTAAAAACTGCTGTGCATATACTAACCATACAATTTTAGCTGAAGCTTTGGAAAAATGGCCGATTGCCTTATTTAAGAAATTACTTCCAAGAATTTATACAATAACTGAAGAAATCAATCGTAGATTACAAATTGAAATAGAAGAAGTATATGGTGCTAATTCCAAAGAAGCTTATGATATGGCTATAATTAAAGATGGATTAGTTTATATGGCTAATATGGCAATTCATGGCTCATTTAGCGTAAATGGCGTTGCTCAGCTTCATACAGATATTCTAAAAAATATCGAAATGAAGGTTTTTAGTGATTATTATCCAACTAAATTCAACAATAAGACTAATGGTATTACTCATAGAAGATGGTGTTTACATATCAATCCTGAATTAGTCAAGATTTTAGACAAAATCTGTCCTGATTGGGTAAAAGATCCTGAAAATGAATTAAAGAAATTGTTGCCATATGCAGATGATAAGAAGATTCAAAAAGAATTCAAGAATATGAAGATGGCAAGAAAACGTGCTCTTGCTAAAAAGATATTTGACACACAGGGTGTATCTTTAGATACAAATTCAATATTTGATATTCAGGTTAAACGTCTTCATGAATATAAGCGTCAACTTATGAACGCACTACATATAATGTATGTATATAATAGACTAAAAACTGATCCTGAATTTAAAGCTAATTATTATCCACATAGCTTTATATTTGGTGCCAAGAGTGCTCCAAGTTATCATTTTGCTAAAAAAATTATCAAATTAATCAATACAATTGCTGATAAAGTTAACAATGATGAAGAAACTAATCATCTATTAAAAGTTGTATTTGTTGTAAATTACAATGTAACTTATGCTGAAACTATCGTACCAGCTGGAGAAGTATCAGAACAGATTTCTACTGCATCTAAAGAAGCATCAGGAACATCAAATATGAAATTTATGATGAATGGTGCTATAACTTTAGGTACACTTGATGGTGCCAATGTAGAAATTCATGATTTTGTCGGTGATGACAATATCGTAATATTCGGTATGAAAGCAAATGAAGTTACAGATATCTATGCTAAAGGCGGTTATGATCCATCATTTTATTACGATAATGATCCAAGAATCAAACTTGTTCTTGATCAATTAACTAATGGTTTTTTTGAGCATGTTGCTAAAAACGAATTTGAAGATATAAGAAATAATTTATTACATCAAGATCATTATTTTGTATTAAAAGATTTTGATTCATATATCAAAGCACAGGAACAAATCAATGAATTATATAAAGATCAAGCCAAATGGCAGCATATGTCAATTGTAAATACAGCTATGTCAGGCTATTTTACTACAGATAGAACAATGAGAGAATATAACGAAGACATTTGGCATACTAAACCAATAGATTTTAATAAAGAATAATTTATAAAATATGGATATCTAAAAATATCCATATTTTTAAAGAAAAGAGCTGATTTAATGCTAGAATTTAAAAAAGAAGATCTTAATAATGAAAATATTAAAAAATATAAGACTATCACTAATATAATATCTATAATAAGGATTTCTTTAGCGATTATATTTGTAGTATTTGTTATTTTATTAATATCCTTAACTGATTATATATTATATGCAATACTTGCAGGTATATCTTTTATTATATTTTTATTGTTTATGCTACTTACAAATATTTATTACAATAAATATAATCATTATAAAAATATAAAAAAATCTTATGATTTACATAAGATAAGAAGAGAACATAATTTTAATAAACTATATGATTTAGGTAATGATTTTTTAGATAAAGATGATTATAAATCTTATGATCTTGATTTATTTGGTAAAAATTCCTTATTTCAGTATATAAGTATTGCTAAAACTAAAGAAGGAAGAAAAAAATTAGCTGATATTTTAAAAGATGGCAACAAAGATAAAGATTTATATCAAAATTTAATTTATGATTTAAAAGATAATGAAGATATAATTAATCTAGAAGCATCTTTATTAACATTTTCAAATGAAGCTAAAACTTTCTCAAAAGATAATTTAAATTCTACAATAGATAATAAAATTAAAATAAAATGGTATTTCTTTATACCGCTTATAACTTTAGTTCTAACAATCATTTATTTAATTTTGGCATTTATATTAGATTTAAATTTCTATTTTCTATTTATATTTATAGCTTTTAATTTT
>CAKZZJ010000057.1 GCA_937885165.1 uncultured Caryophanales bacterium | reverse complement strand
TTTATCTACATATGATATTAATACTGCCCAGGTTGGCCATGGCGGAATAAAACTTGACTTGATTAATGATGATTTATCATTAAAAACAGACAATAATATATATGCTGGTGGTGAAGTTATAGATATAGATGGTTTATGCGGCGGATATAATTTATATTTCGCTTTTGCATCAGCATTTATTATCTCTAAAAGCATACTTAAGGAGGAATAATTGTGGATTATTTAGAAGAATATAAAAAATATCAGAAAAAATTAAATGATTTGTCATATACAATTTCTATTTTAAGTTATGATTTGGAAACTATTTGTCCAAAAAATGATTTAAAAAGAGCTTATGAAGTTATAAATAATTATGAAATTATGAAATCTAATCTTTATAACAGCGATGAATATTATGATATATTATGTAATCTAATTAATAAAGATGATTTAGATGATGTTACTAAAATGAGTGTTCGCTTGGAACACAAAGAAATAACTAAAGAAAGACTAGTTCCTGAACATTTAAGGAATAAAGGCTTTAAAATTTCATCCGATGCCCATCTAAACTGGTTAGAAGGTAGAGAAAATAATGATTTTTCTAAATTTATTACATCATTAGATGAATTAATCGACTATAATAAAAAAGTTGCTAGATATAAGGATAAAAATAAAGAACCATATGATGTCCTTCTTGATATGTATGAAGATGATATGGATCAAAACAAATATGATGAGTTTTTTCAGCTCATTGAAAAAGAATTATTACCTGTTTTGAAAAAATGTCAGTCTGCCCCTAAAAAATATAATACAGATATCAGAAATATTAAATTTGACATTGATAAACAGAAACATTTAACCAAGGACATCGCAGAAATGATGGGCTTTAATAGTGATTTTGGTATTATCGCAGAAACAATACATCCTTTTTCAAACACTATCAACAAAGATGACGCTAGAATAACAACAAGTTATAAAGAAGAACTATTGTTTTCTAACATTTATTCAGTAATGCATGAAATAGGGCACGCATTTTATGATCTTGGATCAGGAACTCTTTACAATAATACACCACTTTTTGGTGGTACAAGTATGGGGCTTCATGAATCACAGTCAAGATTTTTCGAAAATTATTTAGGAAGAAAAAAAGCATATATAAATCATTTGTATGAGCTTTTAATAAAATATTTTAAAGATGAATTAAAAGGCTATACAAAAGATGATATTTATTATTATGTAAATGATGTAACTGATGAATCTTTGAGAGTAGAAGCAGATGAATTATCATATCCGTTTCATATAATTATCCGTTATAAGGTTGAAAAAGCACTATTTAAAGGCGAAATCAAAGCTGCTGGTGTTGAAAAATATTTCAATGACTTATTTTATAAATATTTCGGATATTATCCCAAAAATCTTACAAATGGGGCTTTCCAGGATGTGCACTGGACAGGATCATTTGGATATTTTCCGACATATGCATTAGGTAACGCATTTGGTGCTCAGTTTTATTATTCAATGATTAAAGAAATCAATATAGATAAGGATCTTGAAGAAGGAAATTTCAAAAATATTAAAGACTGGCTATTAAAAAATATCCACATCTATGGTAGATCAAAAAAGAATTTTGAAGTTATTTGGCTCGCAACAAAGGAAAAATTTAATCCCGAATACTATATTAAATATCTAAAAGATAAATTTAATCAAATATATGATTTGAAGGAGGAAATATGAAAATAGATTTACATAACCATACTAATTATTCCGATGGTATATATTCACCAGAGGAATTAGTTTTAAGAGCCAAAAAGAATAACGTTGATATTTTTGCTTTAACGGATCATGATACCATATCCGGAGTAGATGAATGTGTAAAAATGGGAGAAAAGCATGGCTTAAGAGTTATAAAGGGGTGCGAGGTATCATCATCATATAAAGGCGAAACAGTCCATATTGTAGCCCTTTTTAAAGATAATATTGTAGGCGATGAAATCAAAGAATATGCCAAATCATTTAAAGAAGCAAGAAGAATAAGAGCGATAAAAATGATGGAAAATATGGGTAAATATTATAATTTAAAATATAATCTTGATGAACTTTTAAATAGTGCTCATGTTGTTACAAGAGGGAATATGCTAAGACATATTATGAAATATAATAATTTAAGTTTAGATGAGGCAAGAATATATATTCTTCCTGAATCAAAAGCTTATATTCCATCTACTGATATCACTGTTCCTGATTCTATTAAAATGATTAAAAATTCAAATGCCATCGCCATCTTTGCTCACCCCTGTCTAATCAAAAGTGAAGAAAAATTAAAAGAGATAATTGAATTTGATTTTGATGGCATTGAGGTAAGGTATGCTAACCCTAAAAACAATGAAGAATATTTTAGAAATATCGCTAAAAGGCGCGGTTTTTTGATGAGTGCAGGTAGTGATTGCCATGGTGATAATTCTCATGCTGATATAGGTAGTGCGACTCTTGATTATGATGAATTTTTACCGATTGCGAAAGCGATAAATTTCAAAATTTAGGTGTGAAAATGAAAATAAAAGAAAGTGAATATGTCAAAGGTAGTGTATCTTATGATACTATGGTTTCAGAAGGGATGCCTGAATTTCTTTTTTGTGGCAGAAGTAATGTAGGAAAATCAAGCCTTATAAATAAACTCACAAATAGAAAAAATTTAGCAAGAGTTAGTCAAAATCCTGGTAAAACACAACTTATAAACTTTTTTTTAATCAACAAATCATTTTATTTTGTTGATGTACCAGGGTATGGATATGCAAAAGTATCAAAAGCTATGAAGAAGACATTCGGAGGCATGATAGAAGAATACCTTGAAAAAAGAGTATCATTAAAAATTGTATTTTTGCTTGTTGATTTTAGGCATAAGCCAAGTGAAGATGATGTACTTATGTATGAATATTTAAAATATTATAATAAAAGAGTCGCTATTATCGCTACTAAAGCAGATAAAGTGAAAAACAAAGACCGGAAGACATCAATTGATGTTATAAAAGAAACTTTAAAATTAGCTGATGATGATTATTTTATTATAACATCAGCTGAAAAAGGTACAGGAATAGATGAGATTTTAGACTTAATCGAAAGGAATTTATAAAATATATTTATATTTTTATAAAAAATTAAAATTTTATTTCAAATTTGACAATTTAAGTTGTATAATTAAATTGTAGATTTGTGTGCTTGGAGGATTTATGAAGGATATAAGTTTAGAAGAATTAGTTGGGTATTTAAAAGATGTTGGCTTTGTATATCAGGGCTCAGAAATATACGGTGGTTTATCAAATACCTGGGATTATGGTCCTTTGGGTGTTGAATTAAAAAATAATATAAAAAAAGCATGGTGGAAAAAATTCGTTACTGAAAGAAGTGATAGTGTCGGACTTGATTCTGCCATTTTAATGAATAAAGAAGTTTGGGTAGCAACAGGTCATCTTGCTTCATTTTCAGATCCGCTTACAGACTGTAAAAAATGTAAAACGAGATTTAGAAGATCGGAAGAGCGTCGTGTAGGGAAAGAGT
>CAKZZJ010000056.1 GCA_937885165.1 uncultured Caryophanales bacterium | reverse complement strand
GCTCTTCCGATCTACAACAACACTTGGCTGTAAAGTAATAGGAAAGGAGACTTAGTATGCCAAGTGTTGTTGTATTAAATCAATCTG
This sequence comes from uncultured Caryophanales bacterium, assembly GCA_937885165.1. Lineage (GTDB taxonomy): Bacteria > Bacillota_I > Bacilli_A > Acholeplasmatales > Anaeroplasmataceae > Anaeroplasma. The sequence continues at coordinate 14,639 of CAKZZJ010000056.1, read as the reverse complement.
GAGAAAAAGTTAAAGACCTAGAACTTAGTGAAGTATTTGCTACACCTTATAATCAACAAGTAGTATATGACGTTGTTAATGCTCAAAGAGCTGCAATGAGACAAGGTACTCATGATACAAAAGGTAGAAGCGAAGTAAGAGGTGGCGGACGTAAACCTTACAGACAAAAAGGTACAGGTCGTGCTCGTCAGGGTTCTACACGTGCTCCACAATGGGTTGGTGGTGGAACAGTTTTCGGTCCTACACCAAGAAGTTATGCTTTCAAATTAAATAAGAAAGTTAAGAAATTAGCTTTAAAGGTTGTATTATCTTATAAGTTAAGTGAAAAGAATTTAATAGCAGTAGATAAAATGACTTTTGATGCTCCAAAAACTAAAGAATTTGCTAAATTCCTAGAGAATATTAAAGCAGAAGGTAAAACAATGGTTTTATGTGGAGTTGAAGAATTTGATGAATTTACTAATCTGTCTGCTAGAAATCTACAAACTGTATTCTATACACCAGTAGATAATGCATCAGTATATGAAATCTTATGTTATAAGAATTTAGTAGTTACTGAAGCAGCAATTAAGTACTATGAGGAGGTTTTGAAATAATGAATAAAATTTATGATATTATTCAAGGTCCAATTATTACTGAAAAAACAATGGCTTTAAAGGAAAAATATAATAAGTATTCTTTTAAAGTTGCAAAAGATGCAAACAAAATTGAAATAAAGAATGCTGTTGAGCAAATCTTTAAAGTAAAAGTTGCTAAAAGAGGCGTCAATACAATTAATGTTTTACCTAAGAGAAAGAGGGTAGGCCAGCATGAAGGTTTCAAACCTGCATATAAGAAAGCTATCGTTACTCTTGAAAAAGGTGAAAAAATCGACGCATTCGAGATTTAATGGGAGGATTTATTAACTATGGCAGTTAGAAAATATAAGCCAACGTCTAATGGTAGACGTAATATGTCAGTTTTGACATTTGATGAAATTACTACTAGTACCCCAGAAAAATCTTTATTAGCTCCTCTTAAAAAACATTCAGGAAGAAATAATACTGGTAGAATCACAGTTCGTCATCAGGGTGGCGGAAATAAAAGAAAATATCGTATCATTGATTTCAAAAGAAATAAAGATGGTATCGATGCAGTAGTTAAAACTATTGAATACGATCCAAATAGAAGTGCTAATATAGCTTTACTAGTATATAAAGATGGTGAAAAAAGATATATACTTGCTCCAAAAGGACTTGAGGTTGGTGCGGTTGTAGAATCAGGAGAAAATGCAGATATCAAAGTTGGTAATGCACTTCCTATGGGTTTAATCCCAGTTGGTTCTTTAGTTCATAATATTGAACTTCATCCTGGTAAGGGTGGACAACTTGCAAGAAGCGCTGGTGTTTCAGCTCAACTTCTAGGCCGTGAAGGCAAATATGTATTATTAAGATTATCAAGTGGCGAAGTTCGTAAGATTTTAGCAACTTGTAAAGCAACAGTTGGTGAGGTTGGTAATGAATCTCATGAATTAGTAAGAATCGGTAAAGCTGGTCGTGCTCGTCATATGGGCCTTCGTCCAGAAGTACGTGGTTCTGTTATGAACCCAGTTGATCACCCACATGGTGGTGGTGAAGGTAAGTGTCCAGTTGGTCGTCCTTCTCCTATGACACCTTGGGGTAAACCAGCATTAGGTTTAAAGACTCGTAAACATAAGAAAGCTTCTAACAAACTAATAGTTCGTAGAAGAAATGACAAGTAGGAGGGAAATATGGCTCGTTCAGTTAAAAAAGGTCCATTTTGTGATGATCATCTATTAAAGAAGGTTGAAGCACAAAAAGGTGCAAAAGAAAAGAAAGTAATACAAACTTGGTCACGTAGATCAACTATATTCCCTGCTTTTGTAGGCTTTACAGTTGCAGTATACAATGGTAGAGAACATGTTCCAGTATATATTACTGAAGATATGGTTGGCCACAAATTCGGTGAATTCGCACCAACAAGAACTTATCGTGGACATAGTGGTTCAGACGATAGGAAAGCATAAGATGGAGGAGAAGTAAAAATGGAAGCAAAAGCAGTTGCAAAAACAGTTAGAATTACTCCTCGCAAGGCTCGTCTAGTTGTTGATTTAATCCGCAATAAAGATGTTGCTGAAGCACAAGCCATCTTAAAATTCACTCATAAAGGCGCTTGTGAGGCTGTATTAAAAGTATTAAATTCTGCATGCGCTAATGCAGAGCACAATTATAATATGAACCCTGATGAATTATATGTTAAAGAAACATATGTTACAGAGGGCGTAAGAATGAAAAGAATGTTACCACGTGCAAAGGGCCGTGGAGATGTAATTCAAAAGAAAACTTGCAACATTACAGTAGTTGTTGCAGAAAAAGAAGTGGAGGCATAATAACATGGGTCAAAAGGTTAGTCCAGTTGGTCTAAGAATAGGTATCATCCGCGAATGGGATGCAGCTTGGTTTGCTGAAAAAACAGAAGTTGCTGATTTATTGCTTGAAGACTTAAAAATCAGAGATTATATTGATAAAGTATATGCTAAAGCTCAAGTTTCACGTGTTATTATTGAACGTGAAAAAGGTTCAAACAAAAAGGACCGTGTTAAATTAACTTTATATACTGCAAAGCCAGGTGTAGTAATCGGACATGAAGGCGAAACTAAAAACGCAGTTGTTAAAGAATTAAAATTTATAACTAAGAAAGAAATTATTCTTAATATAGTTGAAATAAGAAGACCAGAATTAGATGCAACTTTAGTTGCTAGATCTATGGCTGAACAACTTGAAGCAAGAGCTTCATTCAGACGTGTTCAGAAGATGGCAATTCAAAGAGCGTTAAAAGCTGGTGCTAAGGGTGCTAAAACCCTTATATCAGGCCGTTTAGGTGGCGTTGATATGGCAAGAAGCGAAGGCTATAATGAAGGACAAGTTCCTCTACAAACATTAAGAGCTGACGTTGACTATGCTGTAGCAGAAGCACTTACTACTTATGGTAAACTTGGTATCAAAGTATGGATCTATAAAGGTGAAGTATTTGATGTTCAGCCTAGAGCATTTGCTGAAGATGTAAAAAGAGCACAAGCTAAGAAAGGCCCAAGAAACCAAGAAGCAAGACCTGAAAGAAGAGAAAGAGCTCCTAAAGAAGAAGCTAAAAAGGAGGACAAGTAATTATGTTAATGCCTAAAAGAGTTAAATATCGTCGTCCTCATAGAGTATATTATCATGGAAAAGCAAAGGGTGGAACTGAACTAGCATTTGGTAATTATGGTTTAGTTGCAACTGAAGGTTGCTGGTTAACTAACAACCAACTAGAAGCTGCCCGTGTTGCTATTACACGTAAAATGAACCGTCAAGGTCAGGTATGGATTAAGGTTTTCCCTCATCTATCTAAAACAAAGAAACCTCTAGCAGTACGTATGGGTTCTGGTAAAGGTGCTCCTGAATCTTGGGTTGCAGTTGTTAAGAAAGGTGTAATTTTATTTGAAGTTGCAGGTGTTAGTGATGAAGTTGCTAAAGAAGCACTACGTTTAGCATCACATAAATTACCTTGTGCTACAAAGACAATTACAAAAGGTAATGAATAATGAAGTCAACTGAAGTAACTAAGAGTCTTCGTAAAATGAGCATCGAAGAAATTGAAAAGAAAATTGATGATCTAAAAGAAGAATTATTCAATTTAAAGTTCCAGGCTGCTTTAGGCAACAATGAAAAACCTTCTCGTCAAAGAGAAATTAAGAAAAACATTGCTAGAATGAAAACAGTTATCACTGAAAAACAAAATGCTAGCAAGGAAAATGCATAAGGAGATAAGTGATTATGGAACGCAATACTAGAAAATTTTTCACTGGAACAGTTGTTTCAGATAAAATGGATAAGACTATCGTTGTTTCTGTTGATGTATTCGATATCGATAGAATCTATAAAAAACGTGTAAAAAAATCAACTAAATTCCATGTACATGATGAAAATAATGTTGCCCATACAGGCGATACAGTAAGATTTATGGAAACTAGACCTTTGTCTAAGACTAAAACATTTACTTTAGTTGAAGTATTAAAGGTTAAGGAATCTATTCAATAAGGCTATAAGGAGGAAATACTAATATGGTTCAACAAGAAAGTAGAGTTGCTGTAGCTGATAATAGCGGCGCTCGTGAATTATTAATCATTAAAGTATTAGGTGGTGCCTTACATAGATATGCAAACGTTGGCGATATCGTTGTTTGCACAGTTAAAGATGCCACACCTAATGGCCAAGTTAAAAAAGGTGAAGTTGTTAAGGCAGTTATAGTTAGAACTAAAGCTGGCTTAAGAAGAGCTGATGGCTCATATATTAAATTTGATGAAAATGCAGCAGTTATCATCCGTGAAGATAAAACTCCACGTGGTACTCGTATTTTCGGACCTGTTGCTAGAGAATTACGTGATAAGGATTTCATGAAAATAGTATCTTTAGCACCTGAGGTTTTGTAGGAGGTAGAACATGAAATTAAAAGTAGGAGATGTCGTTGTTGTCATCGCTGGCAAGAACAGATTTACAAAAGATAAAAAAGGTAATGTTGTACCTATGACTGGTAAAATCTTAGAAGTTTATCCTAAGACTAACAGAGTGTTAGTTGAAGGTGTAAATAAGGTTAAAAAACATCAAAAGCCAACACAAGAAAATCAAGAAGGCGGAATCATTGAAGTTGAGGCTCCAATTCATGCATCTAATGTTATGTTATTAGACCCAAAGAAAAATGTTCCAACACGTATTGGCTATAAAATCGTTGATGGCAAGAAAGTCAGATATGCTAAAAAATCTGACACTGTACTATAATTTTAGGAGGAGAAAGAATGAATCGTTTACATGAAAAATATAATAATTCTATTAAGCAAGAATTAGTTAAAAAGTTTTCTTATACATCATCTATGCAAATTCCTAAGATTGAAAAGATCGTTTTAAATATGGGTGTTGGTGATGCTGTAGCAAATGCTAAAGTATTAGATGACGCAGTTGATGAATTAACAATAATTTCTGGTCAGAAGCCAGTTATTACTAAAGCTAAGAAATCAATCGCTAACTTCAAACTTCGTGAAGGCATGCCAATTGGTTGTAAAGTTACTTTAAGAGGCGAAAGAATGTATGAATTCTTAGATAAATTAGTAACTATCACTCTTCCACGTGTACGTGATTTCCATGGTATCAATCCTAACGGATTTGATGGTAGAGGAAATTATACACTTGGTGTTAAAGAACAATTAATTTTCCCAGAAATTAATTATGATCAAATTAAGAAAATTCGCGGTTTGGATATAGTTATCGTTACAACTGCACAAACAGATGAGGAAGGACGTGCCCTATTATCTTTAATGGGTATGCCATTCAGAAAGTAGAGGATTGATTATGGCAAAGAAATCAATGATTGTTAAAAATCATAGAAAACCTAAATATAGCGCACGTGAATATACACGTTGTGAACGTTGTGGTCGTCCACATGCAGTTATGAGCAAATTCAAACTATGCCGTATCTGCTTCCGTGAATTAGCTTATAAGGGTCAAATTCCTGGCGTTAGAAAATCAAGTTGGTAGAAGGAGGAACTAGAAATTATGATGACAGATCCAATTGCAGATATGCTAACTCGTATTAGAAATGCTAGTGCAATGAAGAAAGAAACAGTTGAAGTTCCTACTTCAAAAGTTAAACTTGCAATACTAGATGTTTTAAAACAAGAAGGCTTTATCGCAGGTTACAAAGTAAATGAAGAAAAGAAAGTAACCGTTATAGAATTAAAATACACTGAAGATAACCAAAGAGTTATCAGAGGTTTAAAAAGAATATCTAAACCAAGTTTACATGTATACTCAAAGGCTGAAAATTTACCTAGAGTATTAAATGGTTTAGGTGTTGCAATTATTTCCACTTCTTTAGGTATTATGTCTGACAAAGAAGCACGTAATAAAAAAGTTGGTGGAGAAGTATTAGCTTACGTTTGGTAATAATTATATTAAAATAGGAGGTGCATTTTTATGTCTCGTATTGGTAATAAGGCAATTAGCATTCCTGCCGGCGTTACAGTAACAGTTGGTGATAAAAATTTAGTTACAGTAAAAGGCCCTAAGGGAGAATTAACTGCTTCATTCAATAGCGACTTAGAAATTAAAGTAGAAGCTAGTCAAGCTGAAGTTAAGCGTCCAAACGATACAAAAGTTATGAAGGCATTACACGGTACAACACGTGCATTACTACATAATATGATTTTAGGTGTATCAGAAGGATTCCAAAAGAAAATTGAAATCGTGGGTGTTGGTTATCGTGCCCAATTAACAGGAAAAACATTAACCTTATCTGCTGGTTATTCACACCCAGTAGTATTAGATATTCCTGAAGGTATTACTGTTGAAGTACCTAAGAATACTTCAATCGTTATCTCAGGCTGTGATAAACAAAAAGTAGGCCAATTTGCGGCAGAAATTCGTGAAACTAGAAAACCTGAACCTTACAAAGGCAAAGGCTTCAAGTATGAAGGCGAACATATCCGTCGTAAAGAAGGTAAAACTGCTAAGAAATAATTAGGGAAGGAGTACACAAAATGATAAATAAACTATCAAGAAATAAGGCTAGAATCAAAAGACATCTACGTATCCGTCAGACACTAGTTGGAACAGAAACTAAGCCTAGATTAAATGTTTTCCGTTCAAACAAAAACATTTATGCACAAGTAATCGATGATAAAAGTGGTAAAACTTTATGTAGTGCTTCTTCACTAGATAAAGAATTAAAACTTACAAATGGTTCTAATGTTGCTGCTGCAAAAGAAGTTGGTAAACTTGTTGCTAAAAGAGCATTAGATTTAAAAATTGAAGCTGTTGTATTCGACCGTGGTGGCTATTTATATCATGGTAGAGTAAAAGCTTTAGCTGATGCCGCTAGAGAAGCCGGCTTAAAATTCTAGGAGGTAACTATGAGAGAAGAACGTGAAAGAAAAGAAAATGTAGTTGAACAACCAGAATTTGAAAAACGTGTTGTTAAAGTTAACCGCGTTACAAAAGTTGTTAAAGGTGGTAGAAGACCACGTTTTGCAGTATTAGTAGTTATTGGTGATAAAAAAGGTAATGTTGGCTTTGGTACAGGTAAAGCTAATGAAGTTCCTGATGCAATCAACAAAGCTGAAGAAGCTGCAAAGAAAAATATGTTCCATATCGAAATGGTTAATACTACAATTCCTCATGAGGTTTTAGGCGAATTCGGTGCTTCAAAAGTAGTATTAAAACCAGCAAGCGAAGGTACTGGTGTTATCGCTGGTGGTCCAGTTCGTGCTGTTGTTGAACTTGCTGGTATTTCAGATATTCTTTCTAAATCACTTGGTTCTGCAACTGCAATCAATGTTGTTAGAGCTACAATAGAAGGACTTAAGAAACTAGAAACTGCAGAACAAGTTGCTAAAAGACGTGGTTTAGCAGTTGAGGATGTTTTGAGGTAAGAGCTATGTATAAGATTACTTTAGTTAAAAGTTTAAGTGGCCGTAAACCTAATCAAGTTGCTACAGCAAAAGCTTTAGGCTTAAAGAAAATTGGCCAGACAGTAGTTAAAGAAGAAAACGATGCCATCAAAGGTATGATCGTTACCATAGCTCATATGGTAAAAGTTGTAAAAGAATAAAAGGAGGTACCTAGATTATGTTAGATCAATTAAAACCAGTTGAAGGTGCTAGACATTCTAAGAAACGTCTTGGCAGAGGAATTGGTAGTGGACTTGGTAAAACTGCAGGAAAAGGTACTAAAGGTCAAAATTCTCGTTCAGGCGGCGGTGTTCGTCCAGGATTCGAAGGTGGACAATTACCTTTATTCCAACGTTTACCAAAAAGAGGATTCAACAATCACTTCAGAGTTGAATATGAAGTAATTAATGTTGAAAGATTAAACTTATTTGATGATGGCGCAGTTGTTGATGAAGCTGCATTAATATCAAAAGGCTTCTTCAAAGAAGCAACACATGGCGTTAAGATTTTAGGCAATGGAGAATTAACTAAAAAGTTAACTGTTAAGGCCAACAAGTTCTCTCAATCTGCTAAAGATGCTATTGAAAAAGCTGGCGGCTCAGTTGAGGTGATTTAAATTGTTAAATAAAGTCAAAAAGATTTTTAGTAATCGTGAGATTGTACTTAGATTATTAATTACCTTTGCTTTATTATTAGTATTTAAAGCTGGAACTTATATTCCTATTCCACTAATTGATACAGTAAATATTAGAGGTATAATCAGTGGTAATGACTTCTTAACTGTACTTAATGCTTTTTCAGGTGGAGGCTTATCTAATTTTTCAATTTTAGCTTTAGGTATATCACCTTACATCACTTCATCAATTGTAATTCAAATGTTACAAATGGTTATTCCAAAGATGAAGGAATGGTCTGAACAGGGCGAAAACGGAAAAGAAAAATTAAACAGAGCGACAAGATATTTAACAGTAGTTGTTGCTTTAATCCAAGCTTTAGTAATAATATTCAGCTTAGGTTCAAAACCAGAAAATATTTTATCTTCATCTGTTTTACAGTATAAGAATTTATATTGGCTTATGTTTATTTACATGGCTGTAATTATAACTGCAGGCTCTGCATTTACTATGTGGCTTGCCGATTTAATTACTCGCCATGGTATTGGAAATGGCTCATCTATGATCATTTCTGCAGGTATTATTTCTTCAATTCCGACGATGTTTACTACACTTTATAGTAAATATCTAGGTGATAACTTCACTGGATTGAATCTATTCTTCTACATATTGATTATCGTTTTATACGTAGCAATGATTGTAGCAGTAGTATTCTTTGAAGGTGCAGTAAGAAAAGTTCCTGTTCAATATGCTAATAGACAAGCAAACTTGCCTCAACAACAAGGCTCTGATATTCCAATTAAATTAAATAGTGCTAGTGTTATTCCAGTTATCTTTGCTTCAACAATATTATCAATCCCACTTACAATTGTCGGTGTTATGGGACTTTCTACATCAACATCAACAGCTGCATACTGGATTGATCAAGTATTCTCAAATAAGCAACCAATTGGTGGCACACTATATGTAATAATGATAATATTTTTCTCATATTTCTATTCATTCTTACAGATTGACCCTGATAAGATAGCAGACAATCTTGAAAAAAATGGTGCTTTCATACCGGGATATAGACCAGGAGAAGATACTAAGATTAGATTATCAGAAATATTATTCAGAGTTACTACATTAGGTGCAATCTATTTAGCATTACTTGCACTAGTACCAATCATCGTTTCACTTGCTTTTGGATTCTCATCAACTGAGTCTTCATCAATCACAATCGGTGGTACATCACTTATCATCATTGTTGGTGTTGCAATTGAAACATTTAGACAAATTGAAACTGCTTCTGAAACCGAAAATTATAATGGTTTCTTGGGCTAGGAGGAAAAGATAGTGAAATTATTAATCGTTGGTAAGCCTGGTGCCGGTAAAGGTACTCAAGCTAGCATGATTGACTCTTACTATCACATTCCGCATATATCAACTGGCGCGATTTTTAGGGAAGCAATAAATGATAAAACTGAGCTTGGTGTTATTGCCAAATCATATATTGATAAGGGCAATTTAGTACCAGATGAGATTACAATCGGTTTAGTAGAAGAAAGATTATTAAAAGATGATTGTAAACATTCATTTTTATTAGATGGCTTCCCAAGAAATGAAGCACAGGCTGAAGCTTTGGATGAGTTTTTAGTTAAACATAATTTAAAACTTGATTGTGTTTTGAATGTTGATGTACCAGATGATATATTAATTAAACGTATTGTTGGTAGAAGAGTTTGTTCAAATTGTGGTGAAACTTACAATTTGACATTTAACCCACCTAAGAGGGCTGATCTTTGTGATAAATGTAGTGGAAAATTACTTCACAGAAGTGATGATAAAGAAGACACATTTAAAAATAGACTGTTCGTATACGAAGAAAACACAGCCCCACTTATTGAATACTACCAAAATAAAGGTATACTAAAAAGTATTAATGGTGACCAACCATTAGATGAAGTTTTTGGGGATATCAAGGATATCCTTAGTAAATTGGAGGATTAATTAATGGCAAAAAAAGACGATGTTATCGAATTTGATGGAGTAGTTGATGAAGTATTACCAAATACTCGTTTTATTGTAACATTAACAAATGGTCACAAAATCACTGCCCACGTTTCTGGTAAAATCCGTATGAACAGTATACGCATTTTAACAGGTGATAAAGTGAGAGTTGAGATTTCAACTTATGATTTAACACGTGGAAGAATTATTTATAGAACAAAATAATATTGGAGGTATTAAAATGAAAGTAAGACCATCAGTAAAACCAATATGCGATAAATGCAAGGTGATTAAGCGCAAAGGCCGTGTTATGGTTATTTGTGAAAACCCTAAGCATAAGCAAAGACAAGGCTAGAAAGGATTGGTGCAAGTAGAAATATGGCACGTATATCAGGAGTAGATATTCCTAATGAAAAACGAGTTGTTGTATCACTTACATATATTTATGGTATTGGTGAGTCAACTGCAAAGAAAATATTAAAGGATGCTTCAGTTTCTGAAGATACTAGAGTTAAAAACTTAACTGAAGATGAACTTGGCCGTATAAGAAGCGAAGTTGCTAAATACAGAGTTGAGGGTGACTTAAGAAGAGAAGTAAACCTAAATATAAAGAGATTAATGGAAATTGGTTGTTATAGAGGTATCCGTCATCGTAAGGGCCTACCTGTTCGTGGACAAAATACAAGAAACAATTCACGTACTCGTAAGGGACCAAGACATACTGTAGCAAATCATAAGAAATAATAGGAGGAAATTATGGCACGTAAAGTACAAAAACGTAAAGTTAAAAGAAATGTACCTGTTGGTGTTGCACATATTCATTCAACATTCAACAATACAATTGTAACAATTACAGATCCAGATGGTAACGTTATTGCTTGGAGCAGTGCTGGTGCACTTGGTTTCAAAGGTAGCCGTAAGTCAACTCCATTTGCTGCTCAAATGACAGCTGAAGCTGCAGCAAAATTAGCTGTTGATCAAGGCGTTATGAAGGTTGAAGTTGAAGTTAAAGGACCTGGTCAAGGTAGAGAAGCTGCAATCCGTTCATTAAACGTAGCTGGTCTTGAAATTACAGCAATTACCGACGTTACACCTGTTCCACATAATGGTTGTCGTCCACCAAAACGTCCTCGTGGATAGTATTTGGCTAAAATTAATATATGAAAATTTAATATAAATTTTATTAATTTCAAATAGGAGGACCATTAATGAAAGATTTAAAATTTGAAAAACCACAAGCATACGAAGAAGAATCAATTCCACAAGAAAATTATGGAAGATTTGTTATATCACCACTTGAAAGAGGCTTTGGTATTACTTTAGGTAATGCTTTAAGAAGAACATTATTGTCATCTTTGCCAGGATGTGCATTTGTTAATGTTAAGATTGATGGTGCTGAACATGAATTCCAAAATGTTGATGGAGTTGTTGAGGATGTTATTACTATCATCTTAAATTTAAAACGTGTAGTTTTAAAAGTAGATTCAGATGATCCAAGATATGAATCACAAGTTGAAATTGATGCTGAAGAAGGCGAAGTAACAGCAGGTGATATCATACACAATAACGAAATTGAAGTAGTTAATCCTAACCAGCATATCGCTACAGTTGCGGCCGGAGGAAGATTACATATGTTCCTTACAGTAAGACGTGGCGTTGGCTATGTTAGTTCAGTTGCAAATAAAGAATTCAGCAAACAAGCTAACAAAGATTTTGAAAGAAGAGTTGGAGAAATTGCAATTGATTCAATTTATACTCCAATTGTTAATGTAGCTTTTAACGTAGAAAAGGTTCGTGTTGAAGGCGTAAATGTAGCTTCATTTGATAAACTTGAAATTGAAGTTACTACAAATGGTTCCATTTCACCTAAAGAAGCTTTGGCTATCGCATCTAAGATGATGATAGAGCACTTCTTAGTAATTCAGGAATTAGGTGAAAGCGAAACTATCCCTGACTTTATGGTTGAAACTGTAAAAGATGAAGAAAATCATGTTCTTGATATGAAGATTGAAGAATTGGTATTATCAGTAAGATCATTTAACTGTTTGATGAGAGCTAATATCAAAACTATTGGTGAATTAACAGAAAAGACTGAAGAAGAAATGATTAAAGTTCGTAACCTTGGTAGAAAATCATTAAAGGAAATTAAGGAAAAATTAGAAGCCTACGGTTTAGGCTTTAAGAAAAATTAGTCTAAAGGAGAAAGTATCATGGCATATAGTAGATTACGTCGTAGTTCAGACCAAAGAAAAGCATTACTTCGTGACTTAGTTACTGATTTAATTTTAAATGGTCAAATTGAAACTACAGTTGCTAAGGCAAAGGAACTTAAAAGGCTAGCAGACAAAATGGTTACTTTAGGTAAGGCTAATACTTTAGCTTCACGCCGTCAGGCAGCATCTTTTATTAGATTTGAAAAAGATGAAGAGGGCAAGTACGCTATCCAAAAACTATTTTCAGAAATAGCACCTAAATACGCTGATAGAAATGGTGGCTATACTAGAGTTATTAAAACAGGCTTCCGTAGAGGAGACTCTGCGCCTTTAGCAATAATTTCTTGGGTATAGTAGGGCACTAATTGTGCTCTTTTCCTTTAAGGAAGGATGAAAAATGATTAAAATATATGGCAAAAACGCGCTTTATGAGGCTTTAAGAGCTAAAAGTCCTATAAAAGAACTTTATATTTGTGAAACTGAATATCAAAAAGATAATTCATTAACTTATCTATATGATAAAAGTGGTTATGAATATAAAATAATATCTAAAAAAGTAAATAAAAATAATTATTATAAAGTTATTTTTTCTTTTATCAAAAATAATTTGAAAAATGTTATGGAAAAATTTATTAAAAATTCTATAGTTAAGCAAAGAATTTGTCTGTTTTTATCTTTATATATTAAAGTTTTTATTGATTTGCAATTAGATATAAATTTATTTAAAGATATTTGCGAATTTTTATTTTATAATATATTCAATGAAAATGAACATATAGCTCAATATGAAAGTTTTGAAGCTGTTACTAAAATATTAACAGATAAAAATTACAAAAATGAAATTACTTATTATCTTTGTAAAAAATTTTATGAACAAATTTTAGTTTACACTGAAACATGTTCCAATCCCATATTTTTTGATATGTTATCAGAAATAGTATATTCTATTGAAGATCTGGAAGATTTACAACAATTATTAGAAAAATTATTTATCAGAATAAAAAAGGAAATAATGGGTGTGACACCGCGAAGAATATCTCAAAGTAATTACAATGAAATGATGCAACAAGAAAAAGCATTAGTTAAAACAAATTATAGATTAATCATATCCAAATGTTTTTCCGTTTTACATAAAATTTTAAAAAATGAAAAATTAATACTCAATAAATATAATGAAATTGAAAAATACTTAGAGCCTTTAATGAAATATATGAAAACCCCTAATAAAATTGATTTTGATGATGATTTAGTTGATATTATGATTGTTATAATTAAAACTTTGAAATATTTACCAAATCTAGCAATAAATTTACTTCCTGATTTAGGCCAAATAATGAGAAAGAATAAAGGTATTACAAAAAATTTTTTTTGTTTAATAAATTTATATGTAATATATAGCAATTCAGTTATTGAAAAAAATGAAGAGTATTCCAAATATTTATTTAAATTATACAAAAAAAGTTTTACTAATACTTTCTCCAAAGAAAGCCCTTATTTATGTACTATTATAATTCAAATCTGGTTAACATTTTCTGCAATAATACCTAATAATATAATATTAAATATAATTTCTTTTGCAAAAGAAAGATTCCAAGATATTAATTTAGAAAATAAAAAAGGTTTAACAGATAAATCAAAACCCGGATTTGATTCACAAGTATTAAATTTATCATTAATAAATTTAATGATATGCACATTTATTCATTATTCAAATATAATATCGGAAATATTAAATATAAATGAATTAATACAACTTTCTTCTTATATAGCTTTATATAAATACCATCTGACTTTATATGAAAGTAAAATTTATCTATTAAGTCTATGCTCTATTTTAGGTAATAAAAATCTTAGAATAAATATAATAAATGATATTCCTAAAGTAATTTCAAATTGCAATAGCGTTTTAAAAAGAATTAAAAAGAATGAAATAAATATAGATGAGAAATTAACATTAACAAATTCAAAAGAAAAAATAGCCGATGAAAACTTAGATGAAAACGATAATGATAATGAAGAATTAGAGCAAGATCAAATAAAGAGTAATAAAATAAAAAATAAAAAAATAAAAATGATATATAATTTGGAAGTTATAGAAAAAAAAGCAATATCTGAAAATAATGAAAAAAATAATAAAATTTTTTCTTCAAAAAATTTTAATTATAAAGAAATAGATAGTATAATTTTTTATCCAAATTTACAAAAAGGAAATGAAGTTAATATTTTTAGGAACACTTTAGAACTATTAAAACAAGAAAATTATGAACAATTTTCATTTTATATAAATAATTTATCTAAAGAAGAAAAAAAGAATTTACAAGATATAATTGAAAATTAATTAAT
>CAKZZJ010000055.1 GCA_937885165.1 uncultured Caryophanales bacterium | reverse complement strand
TTATCTTTCATTTCAGTTGAGGCAACTGATTCATTTATTATATTAATGAATTCGTTTTCTAAATTTAATAATTCATTTATGAATCTTTCAATTAATTTTAATTCAATTTCAGCATATAATCCAAAAGATATTAAATCTTTTTTAGTTATATTAATCTTCTTACCATTTAATGATAATGCTAAATCATCATCATTATTATTAACATATAATTTAGATGGAAGCAAATCATATATTAAAGATAAATTAGTATTATCTTTTTCAATTAAAGAAAAATTCTTTAGGTGAAGATCATCGTTTCCGATGATGAAAGAAAATAAGATTTGTTTATACATTGTTATTTTATCTAATCTATAAGAATTTGAATATTTCTTTAAAATTCTATATACTAATTCGTAAGAACCATTATATTTATCAATGCTTAATTTATTAGCTAATTGACAAAAATCTTCGACATGAATTTTATTATCTTCATCTCTATCAAATCTTTTTGTTATATAACAATATTCATTATTCATCTTAATTAAGCCATGTTTTGCGGTTTTAAGGCCATATTTTTCAGCCATCAGCATAGATAAATGTTCTAATATAGTTATATCTTTATATTCTGTTTGAGGCTTTATTATATAATTAGAATTAGAATCAAAATATGTTATTTTACCTTTAGCATTTATATCTATATGAATAGATAATTTCTTTTGTACGCCTGAAATAAATGAATTATTTTCTTTTATTAAATAATCATCATCAAAAGAAATATTAATTTTTGGTAATACATTAGTGCCAAAAAATGATTTAATACATTTTTTGTGCCACAAATATTCATTACTTTGTAATTCTTTATTACAGCACATACAGCGCATTATATTACCTCCTCTAGGCTTACAGCTCCAATAGAATCTTTACTTGTTTTAAGTAAAACACCAAATCTATCGATATAGTCAATTTTCCATTTTTTAATTGCTAAATTATATAAATAACCTTCAGGTATTAAACCATCAAAAAAAGGAAATAATACAGCTGAAAAATATTCTTCTTTTCTAAGTGGTAGAAGTAAAGATATGCTTTTAGCATTATCATTTAAATATGCTTCATCATATTTAAATGAATAACCTTCATCTTTTTCTTTTAAATATCCTACAAATTTATCTTTATAAAATACTTTAGCTTCTCTCATCTTCTGTTTCCTTCCTTACAGTTAAAGTATAACCAAACATAGATAAAGCTTCTAAAACCTTATCTAATTTTAAAGTTAATTTCCCTTGTTCAAGTTCTCTAACAAATCTTAAACCTAATCCACTTCTTAAACTAAATTCTTTTTGGGTAATACCATATTCTTTCCTAGCTTTTTTAATAAATAAAGCTATATCATTATTCTTATTGTATTCCATATTTTTTATATCCTTTCAGGTATATTTTATGACAAAATATATATATAAATACAACCAATAAGGTATAAAATAATATTTTTTTCAAAATTATACCTTTTTGGTTGTAATATATTGTTTATTTTTCAGTATTTTTACTGTTCCATCTGATTATTTCTGATGGTCATTAAAATAAATATTATCATAACCATGAATCATTATTTAATTTACTTATAGTGATACAAAATCAATATGTAAAAAACAAGGCTTGCCTATAGAGGGTAGAGGCCTTGCTTGATTTCTAAAATACCATTTTTTAAAATTTATCTATATTTTTCTTTTTTAACAACTATATTTTTATTAGAGAAACTCATTCCATATAATATTATTTCTTTTTTATCTTCTTTAAGGGCATTTTCAATATAACCTTTATTTTTTATTTGGTTAAGTGCAGATATTGAAGACGATTCAATATCTTTTATGCTCCTTCTACCTTTAAGGTGCTTTATTTCTATAATTAAAGCGAATTTATCATTATTTTTAGATGAAATATAAATATCACATCTACCTAATCCTGAATTAACTTCTGAAAGTACAATTGAATCAGTAAAAAGTATTGAAAGAACTGTCGTGACAATTATTTGATATATTCTTTCATCAGATAAATCATAATAAGAAAAACAATTAAGTACATAAAGAGATAAAACATTAGCTATTTTATCTGAATCGCCTTCAATAAAGGCAATTTTTAAATTTGCAAGTAGCGTTAAGGCATTATTTTCTGAATATAAAGATAATATTTCATTAACGAATGCACTTTTTATTTCTTCGTTAGGCATATAAATAAAATAAAAATCTGTTGTAGATATACGCCTTGCTGTTAAATATCCTGCACTTACAAGCATAGAATAAAGTTCTATCTTATCTGCGTTATTTTCTAACGAAATTGCAGATTTTAAGGTCGCATCAAGACAATTACCATAAAGTAGACTAGATAATTCATTATATGAAGATTCATTAATCTTCATAATTGATTTTTTAAGTAATGAATATGATCCAGTAGTAACCCAATATTTATCAAATTGAAAGCCATTAGCTATAAATGATAATATTGACCACGGATTATATATTTCTTTCCCCTGAAATATATAGCCACCATACCATTTTTTTATTTCATCTAAATTATTTTTATAGCCATAATAATTTAATAGTTTATTTATTTCTAATTCTGTGAATCCAAAATATTCATTTTGAGTTTGTGAAATTATGCTAATAACTCTTAAATTATTTAAATCGGAGAATATTGAAGTATTAGCTATTTGATTAACTCCACTAATTAATCCTTTATATAAATAATTATTTCCTTTTAATGCTGTTCCTAAAAACATCTTAAAGAATTCTTTAGCTTCTTCATAATATCCTTTTTCATATGATTTTATGATAGGAACATCATATTCATCAATTATAACAATAACTTTTTTATTTGTCGATTCATATAATAATTCAGTTATTTTATATAAAGACTGTTTTAAAAATGATTCATTTATTTCTAAATTTAATATACTTTCTATTATTTTCTTATCAGAAAATGCTTTAATATCATTTAAATATGATTCATATTCTTTAATTATAGAAACCATTAATAAATTTACATTATAAATGAGTTCATCATAAGTTTTTGATTCTATTCTTTTAAAATTTAAATGAATTACAGGATATGAATTAATTTCTTTTATATATTCATATCCTAATTTATATATATTTGTATCTTCAAACAAATATTTAGTATCAATATTAAACCTAAAGAAATAATCAACCATTGAAAGCATCAATGATTTACCAAAACGTCTAGGCCTTGTTATTAAAAATACAGTTGAAGGGATTGCATCTATAAATTGTTCAAGAAATAATGTTTTATCAACATAATATGCATTCTCTTTAATCTCTTTAAAATCTTCAACACCAACAGGTAAATTTAACATTTTCATTTAAATCATCATCCTTTACAAACAGATGATATCATATTTTCGTGCACATTGCAATATTTTCGTGCATAATCGTGCATCTATGTATTTAATCGTGCAAAAGCAATCATTATCGTGCATTTTTCTGCTAAATTATGTTAATTTAAGAAATATTTCAATAATAATTTGACTTCTGTCAAATATTATGCTATTTTAATTTTGGTGATAAAATGCTTGATTTGACAAATCTATCGTGGACAAAGACAAGAGAATCTAGTGGTACAGCTGGATCATATTTAAAAAGCTATTCATATTCTAATGGTAAAAAAATATATTATAAGTTATCTTATTATGATGATATTAATCAATTATTCGGCTATGAAGCAATAAATGAAATAATAGCGGCAAGAATTATGGATTTACTTAATATTAATCATCTTAACTATTCTTTAATTCATGCTAAAATAAAGATTAAAGATAAAATATTAGAAACTTATTTAAATTCATCTTATGACTTTAAAAAAGTTAATGAATCAAAAATAACTTTTGAAAATTTTTATGAATTAAATAAAAAAGATGATGAAGATATTTTTTCTTTTTCAGCCAGATATAATTTTTTAGATGATATTTATAATATGATGATAATTGATTATTTAATCTTAAATAGAGATAGGCATGGAGCAAATATAGAAGTTTTATATAATCATAAAACAAACGAAATAAGACTTGCCCCATTATTTGATCAAGGTTTATCTTTTTTATCTCCAAAATATTTAGATCTAGACATAAGATTATTTGATATAAATGAAGAAAAAAGGGTTAATTCATTTATAGCATCATCTAATTTATATAAAAATTTATTTTTAATTCCTAAAGATAAATTAATTGAAATTAAATTAGATTATGAATATATATTTAATAATTTATATGCCGCAGCAACTAAATTATATATAGATAAATGTATTGATTTACTGAAAATTAGGTTAGAAAGATATGAAGATTTACGAAATAAGAAATAAAGAATTAATATTTGGATATTTATATATAAATAATAATTTAGATAATTGTTATATTAATTTAATTTCTAATCTTTCATATTATCCAATTTTCTTTAAATTATTTATAGATAAAGGAATTTATACTATAAATGAATATTGGACAAGAAAATGGATAAATGAAAGAGTTATACCTTATGAAAGACAAAATATTAATGATATTT
>CAKZZJ010000054.1 GCA_937885165.1 uncultured Caryophanales bacterium | reverse complement strand
GAAATAACGGATGAAATTGAAGCTTTAATAGAAAGCGCGGATTGCCCTCGAGATAATGACGGCAATAAAAATTTAAGTGAAATTGCAATTTTACTTCGCACAAATGCGGAAAGTAAGAAGTTTGCCCAACTTTTAAAAACGAGAAACATTCCCTATCAATTAAAAACAGGAATGGATATTTTTGAAGCTCCTGCAGTAAATGTATTATATTTTTACATACAATTTTTAATTAACCCCAATCTTTATTATCAAAGATTTTTTGAACTTATGACTATGGAACCTTTTTCAATAAATCCCCATGATTATAGGGTTTTATGGGAGGAAAAATCAAAGTATAAAGATGTTCTTGATTGTCTTAAAAATGCTCCTTTGGAAAAATTTGAACAGCCGCAAAAATTTAAAGATTTCTTAGATACCTATGAATATTTAAAAGATTATAATCAGGAATTTGTTACTGTAACAAAAGATGATTTATCAACTTATACATATACAATTGAAACAACTGATTCAAGTGCTTATTTGACTCAAGATAAATATATAATAAGTGCTACTGTATCTACAGTTATTTCATCAAATGATGCAACATCAACAGTCACTATTACATCTAAACATAAATATACTAATGTTGGTTATAGTGAAGAAACTATAGATTATTATCCAGCTGGTGTAACTAAAACGTTTGTAATAAAATACACTAAAGATGCTAATTTCACTATGCTAACGCAAAAATATTCAGCAAGTGGTTCTGTTGATTATAATGTTCCTTCATCAATTAAAGGTGTAACAATCAATGATGAAACAAAAGTATCATATGGTGCATTCTATCGAGTTTCACTTACATCTATTATCTTAAATGATGTTGAATCATTTAAAGTTGATAATAAGACAGAAGTTGAAGTTGAAGAAAATGGAACAACGTTTAAGACTTATAAATTAAATTCTGATGGTAGCTTACTTTCTAATGCTCAGAAGCTTACAGAAATTGGCGATTATGCATTCTATAAGTGTGAAGGCTTAGTTAAGGCCCAGATTCCTTCACAGATTACTAAGATTGGTAATTACGCATTCGCATATTGTAAGAATATGAGTATTGTTGCGATACCAGCACAAAAAGATATATTGATTTATAGCGGCACAACAAGTGATACTGATACAGAAGGTACTCAGTTTACTACCGGAGAATATAAGACTAATGGTACTAACTTCACTTATTATGTCCAGAAAAATACTGGTGTAACTACATTAGGTAATTATTCATTCTTCCATTGTGAAGCAATAGAAGAAATTACAGTTCCTGCATCAGTTACAAATAGTGGCTTAGGTTCATACATTTTCGCATATTGTACTAAGCTTGCAAAACTTAATTTACTTAATACCGGACTTGGTGTAAAGATGTTCTCTAATTGTTCATCACTTCTTGAAGTTTTAGTTCCTGAAGAAGTTACAAGAATCGAGTCAGGTACATTTGAATATTGTACAAAATTAAGATATGTTGTTATTCCAAAGGCAGTAACATATATTGGTGAGGCAGCATTCGATAATTGTCCAGGCTTAGAGAAGCTTGTTATTCCGTTCATTGGTTCTGCAAAAGGATCAACAGGAATAAACGGCTTGTTTGGTTGGATTTTTGGTACTGCAAGTTATTCAGGCGCATATGCAGCAACACAATATTATGAAGCAAGTAACTATAGAATAGCATACATTCCATCTAAACTTACTGAAGTATATATCAATAATGAAACTGCTATATCTTATGGCGCTTTCATGAACTGCATTAACTTAAAGCGCATTGTTATCGCTCAAAATTATGTTGCAGTTAAGAATTATGCAAATGAAGGTGAACAACAAAGTGTCAATGCTAAGATAGCATCAGAAAAGCTTTATGTAACTAATGGTATGGCAAATGAATACGGCAGTATCGATACATTAGGCACTCTTGCATCAGTTACATTAGGTAGAATGATTTCTGCATATGATTTATATGTTGATTCTAATATTACAACATTTGGAACTTATGCATTTAGAAATGTTGATAAGATGACATCAGGCTACCTTGAAATTAAGAATATCGCAAGTGCTTCATGGGCATTCTATGATTGTTCTAGCCTAAGATATTGTTATTTACCTTACGCAACTGGCACAATGCCTGCAGGCTTATTTGCATATTGTACTAAATTGCAGAATGCGATTATTCCTGATACAATCACATCAATGGGACAATATGCATTCAGATTTACACCAGCAATTACATATCTACAAATTCCTTATGTTGGTGTTGATGGATCTGCATCAAACCCAAGATATTCATATCCATATGGCCGGCAATTCGGTAGTTATTATCAACAGTCTTTAGCGTTCATATTTGGACCAAATGAAACTTATCCTGGTAATGATTCAAACTTTACTGGAAAGACAGCAAGAAGCTCTAACGCGTTCAGTGGTACTAAATATATTGATGCTGATGATGAATCAGACTATCTATATTCTATTGGCTCATCAAGATATTATTGTCAACCAGAAAGCGGATTCCTATACTCAAGTGGAACTTGGTCATGTTGGTTCTACGCACCAAGAAAATATAGTTTAGTTGTAACTCAGGATCAATATATCCACTATGGATCTATGAATGAATGTATTAATCCAACATCTACAGCTAAAGATGGTGTCGGATTAAATGCACTATATTTAAGCGATAAATTAATCGCAATCTATACAGAAGCATTTATCTTCAATAGAAATATGGCCAAGATTGGTGTATGGGATACAACTAACCATAAGATTATTGATGTTAATAATGGTCAGTTCAGGTTTGGTAATAAATTAACAAGAATAGATTCTAATGCATTCCAAAACTGCGACTCTTTAACTGATATCGTATTCCCTAACAGCGTACAGTATTTAGGAAAAGACATGTTGCTTTCAACACCTGTAGTAAGAATAGTTACACCATTTGTTGGATATTCAAGAGGTTCAACAGGCCTTGCAGGTTCATTCGGATACTGGGTATCTGATGATAATGGTTATAATTATTCAAGAAGCCATAGATGGTATTATTATGAATTAACGCAATATTATGCATCTAATTCAACCAACTGGATTTTAGTTCCTAATACTATTAGAACTCTAGTTATTACAGATACGACATCTTTATCTGGTGGTTCATTATACGGAATTGATTATTTATCTAAACTTATATTGCCATTTGGTAGAAATGCTAATGTTGAAGGTAATGAAAATTACAATAAATATCTACCTGATGAATATGATTCTTATGCAAAAGAATTAATGAGTGGAGAATGGTTAGAACTATACCGTAGACAGACAAGCGCTGAAAATGCTACATATAATGAAGCATTCTGGGGAAGTAATTATCTTAAATCTATCGGCTGGGAAGCATGTTATGAAATGGATTCTATGCCAACATTATATATACCATCAACAGTGGAATCAGTCGGAACATACGCATTTGCTGATTCTAATAAAGGCAATATCTTAAGCACAGTTTATTTAAATAATAACGTTATAGGCGATCATATGTTCTATTATGATGTATATTTGACAAGCGTATACGCTCCTAACGTAAAAACTATTAACGAATATGCATTCTATGATGATATAAGATTAGCATATTTTGAAGCTAATATGCTTGAGACTATTGGCAATTATGCTTTCTATAACAATGATGCATTAGTAAGTTTTGATACAACAGTTACCGATAATGATGGTAATAAATACAACATTTTCGAAGGCTTTGAATATAATGGTGTTAAATATGGTGTTGAGACTATCGGTGCTTATGCATTCTATAGTTGTGCTAAACTAAATTATCAAATTAATACTAATAGTCAGTATTCACGTCTTACTACAATCGGCGCATATGCATTCTACGATGATGATAGACTAGCAACCGTAACTGTAACAAATTATAATGAAGTTGATTTAACTACAGACACTTACGAAAAAGGCAAATATTATGTAAAGATCGGTGGCAAATACATTATCGCTAATGAGGATTTCAGTTATTACAGCAATGGTACTGTGGCTAAATTCTATAAGCCAATTTCAGTTCAAAAGGTAGAAGTTGTCGTATTTGATGATGACAATACATATCAAGGAAATAAATACTACATCAAAAAATCTGATGGCACATATGAACTTGCTACAAAGAATTATGATGATTATATGACATATACTGATGGCGATACTTAT